>NZ_JBFANV010000065.1:0-63497 GCF_040674955.1 Nonomuraea sp. NPDC049695
CCGGTCCACGCCTCGATGTCGGGCAGGTCCTCCAGCAGCCGATGCCCGTAGTCGCCGGTGCAGACTCCCACGTACACGCCCGTGTCCGTGCCGGCCAGCGCGCCGGCCGGTATCCCGGCGTGTTCCAGCGCCTCCCACGCGGTCTCCATCACCAGGCGTTGCTGCGGGTCCATGAGCTCCGCCTCGCGCGGCGAGAGCCCGAAGAACTCCGCGTCGAAGCCCGCCACGTCGCCGAGGAAGTGCCCGCGCGACAGCGTGCGGCGGACGGCCGCCGCGTAGGACGGGCCGCGATCGGCGTAGTCGCGCCAGCGCTCGGCGGGAGCCGGCCCGCTCGTGTCCCGCCCTTGGCACAGCAGATTCCAATAGTCGTCCGCCGAGTCGGCGCCGCCGGGAAGCCGGCAGCCGATCCCTGGCACGGCGATCGCTTCAGACCGTCGATCCCTCACGTTTCTTCTCCCTCGTTCGCGGCCGCGCGGGCGACCCGGAGGTCTCCACGCAGCGGCCGGGATGATCACGCCGGGGCCGCGGGCGAGCATCAGGGGATGGTCGCCGGGCTCTGGACCGCCGTCGCGGACCCCAGGCCGGTCCGGCCCTCAGGCGGCGTACTCCGCGGGAACGTCCAGAATCCGCAGCACGGCGCAGGCCAGGGTGGTGCCGGCGCCGAACCCGAGCAGCAGCACGTGGTCGCCGGGGGCCAGCGCTCCGGTGCCGAGCAGGTGGTCGAGGGCGACGAACTGGTCGCTGACGCCGAGGTGCCCGATGCCGGCAGGCGGACGCCCGTACGACCAGTCGATCGACGGAGTTCACAAGGCGCTCTGACTCGGCCTCCGGTCGATCAGGGAGCGGTGCGGTCCAGCCCGGCGGGCGGGCCGTCGAGGGCCAGGAGGCCCGCCTCCCGCAGGGCGGTCGTGACGGTCTCAACGTCCTGGCCGTGGACGGCGAGATGGCGCCCCGCCAGCTCGGCGTGCGACACGGCGTGAATCGCGGTACGGCCGTCCTCGGCGATCCAGATCTCCTCGTAGAAGAGATCGTCCATGCGTGGGGCGACCTCGATGAGCCAGTCGTGATCATAGACGAACGCCGGAAGGGGATCGGTGACACCCGCGGGGACCTGCCACCAGGCCACGGGGCGGGGAACCTCCCTCCCGGGGACGCCCGGCCGGACCGTGACCCAGTCCTCCTCGCCGTAGACGGGCCGCGCCGGACGCATCACCTCCGCCAGTTCCCGCTCGTCCTGCGCGGTTCCCATGACCATCGGGTCGTGACGGAGCTCCCTGGCCACCTCTTCGGCGTATGAGGCGGCGGCTCGTACGTCTTCGTTCTCGTGCCGCAGCGCCTCCTGGAGCAGCTCCGCCGTCCCGGGCTCCAGCTCCGCGCCTCCGGCGGCCATCACCAGCGGCACCAGGATCCACGGCTGCCCGGCGAGGTCCTGCCGCGCCTGGGCGCGCAGCTCCTGTTCCGTCCACACGCGGTACCGCTCGCCGATGACGGTCCGGGCCGCGACGGCCCGTTCCTCGGAGTCCGCGCGTACGAGCAGCGCCTTCGCCCCGGTGTCGGGGTCGGCCGCCTCGATCAGGACGAGGCCTCGGGACTCGTCGGCGTAGACGTCGGCCACCGGCCCGCCGCCGAACCCGCCGTGGCCGATGCCGGTCAAGGTCGTGCCCGTCCGGGTGGCGACCTCGGCCAGCAGCCCGTCGTCCACCGAGTCGTTCTTCCCGACGGCCAGCGCGCACCAGAACGGCCCGCTTCGCACCACAGTGATCATGGACGCCACCCTTCCACGCATTGCGGGGGACACGACAACCAGTCACGTTTTTGTGCGGCGACAGATTCGTCGGATGAACGGGCCAACCTACCGTGAGACATGGCGAAGCCTCCCACCCAAGAGGCTTGGCCGACAATCGGCTTCACCCCAAAAGGAGAATCACATGAAGCCTTGGACACGGTGGCAGGACTGGACGAACCTGGTGGCCGGCCTGTACCTCGCACTCGCCCCGATCTGGACGGCCAGCGACACCGGCGCCGCGACGACGCTGATCGTGCTCGGCGCCCTGATCGTGTGCACGGCCCTCTGGGCCCTGATTCAGCCCGCCTCGGCGGCCGGCCAGTGGACCAACGCCACCTGGGCGGTGCTGCTGATCATCGCTCCCTGGGCCATCTCCTACAGCGGGCTCGGCGGCGCGGCGTGGACGTCGTGGATCGGCGGCATCGTCGTCGCGTGCCTGGCCCTGTGGGCCCTGCCCGCCGCGAAGAGCGCCGCGGGCGGCACGGCCGTCTCCGCCGGGCGGTGATCCCACCGCCGCGGGAAACTGTGACAGCGAACGGCCCTGCCGTTCGCTGTCCGTGTGTTCGCGTTCTCAGCCGCAGTGCTTGTGGGTCACCGTCCGGGTGACCGTCGCCATGACCCCGTAGACGTCGATGCACTTGCCGGGCGCCTTAACGAAGACAGGGCCCGCGTAGTACTTGTACATGGCCTGGTCGAGCTCCGCCCAGTTGTCGCCCTTCGTCGTCCCGGACACGCGAATGCCGACGCCCTTGTAGTTGCTCCTTCCGTAGAAGTCGCCGACCCCTACGGCGACGGCGCAGTTCTTCTGCGTCCTGGAGCTGTAGTACACCTCGATGGACCCGCGGTGCTTGCCGCCATACATGATCTTGTAGACGCCCACCCGCGCATAACTGGCGTCCTTGCAGAGGTTGCTCGCGGCCTGCGCCGGCGCGGCGCCGAGGGGCATCCCGGCGAAGGCCACCAACGCGCCTGCCACCACTCCGAACGTCCTGCGAAACCTCACGAGTCTTCTCCCTGTGCCACGCGACATAACCGGCCAGAGACGCTACGGGCGCGGCGGGCCGGAGCGAATCTGTCACGTGACTGGAGCTGAAGGTCCTCGACACCCAGTCGAATGACAGATTCGGCTCCCTGAAGGGCGCGCCTAGGGTGTCGATCTCGGAGTTCAGAGGGAGGCAGTATGGGCATCCAGCTCGACCGGAACTGGCCGGGAGCGTCGGACGACGACGAGAACGCGGACCTGTACACCGAACGCCCTGAGGTGCGGCGCATCGCGGGAGAGCTGCAGGAGCTGCTCAAGCGGCTCACCGTCTCCTCCACCGCCGCGACGAGCGGCGGCTACACGCCCGGCGCGCCGGGCGTGGGCGGGTCGCTGCCGGACCTTCAGCGGAACGGCGCGCTCAACCAGGAGCAGATGGGCCAGTGGCCCGCCGCCGTGCAGTACGGCATGGCCACCTCCTCGGCCTACTCGGTGCTGGTCGGCGAGCCCGGCAGCACGTCCGGCCTGTACGCGGCCCTGACCGGGCAGGCCGAAGCCGTGCTCGACACCCTGCTGGACATCGCGCGTACCTCGCACAAGGCCGAGCAGGCGAGCGAGGAAGCGTCCCAGCGCTGGGCCGGGGCCTGAGGCGGAGGAGGAGAACCCATGGCTGAGCCCGAGATCCAGACCACGAACCTGCAGACCGGCGGCCAGAAGATCAACACCTTCGTGCACCAGTCCGACCTCATGGATAGCATGGTCCACGACCAGCTCGGCGAGATCAGGAAACAGATCGACGCCACGGATCCGGTCTCGGTCCGGCGCGCTGGCCGCTGCTACGAGGCCGCCGAGCCGCTGATCAACGACTTCGCCGCCGGGCTGAGAACAAAGGCGGCCGAGCTGGCCGAGCACTACCAGGGACCGTCGGCGTACCAGACGCAGCTCCAGCTGCGCAGCCTGCACGCCAGCGCGCTGGAGCTGGCCGCCAAGCTCGGGAAGATGGGCAGGTCGCTCACCGCGTACGGCAGGACACTCGAATGGGCGCAGGCCAACGTGGTCGAGAAGAGGGGACAGGACTCCCGCTCCGACCACGACACCGACTGGGCCGACCACATTCCGTTCTTCGGCATCAAGCGGGCCGACAACCGCGCCGCCGACCACCTGCGGGAGGTCAACAAGCGGATCGCACAGCACTACGAAGAGCTGCCCGTGGAGGTGCAGCAGGCGTTGCCGATCCCGCTCGACGTCCCGATGCCGGACTTCGACAACGGCGGGCCGAAGATGCCGGGACTGCCCGCCGGACCCGGGACGGGCTACGGGAACGCCTCGCTGAACACGAGCCCGGCACCCGGCCTGCCTGGTGGCTTCCCGGCGGACGGGTCGTACCCGGGTGCGCAGTACCCCGGCGGGCCCGGCACCGCGACCACGGGCGGCGGCACGAACACGGGTTCAAGCGGCAGCGGCGCCTACGGCGACCTCGACCCCGGCACCCTCACGGGGCCCACGCTCGGAGCCCAGAACGGCATCCCGCCGGCGACCTTCGACGCCGGTGGCTCATCGGGGCAGCGCGGCGCCACGGACCTGGCCGGCTACGACCCCCTCACCGCGTCCGCCACCCCGAACGGCGCGGCCTCCACAGTCCCGGGGGCCGGTGGCTCCGCGACCGGCATCGGCGGCGGCAATGCCTACGGTGCCGGCATGCCGCCCAACGTCACGATGCCTTCCGGTGCGAAGAGCGCGGGCGGCACGAGCGGCATGCCGTACCTGCCGGCCGCGTCGGGCAAGGCGAGCCGCGACGAGGAGCGCGATCTCGAGCGGACCACGTACCTCCTCGCCGACGATGACGACTGGGGAGCCGACGTCCGCAACAGCACCACACCGCCCGTGATCCGCTGAGCACCGAACTACCTCCGCGACTCCCGGTTGGAGAGAGCGAGACAGCCCAGCCACAGCGGTACGCAGGCCAGCCGGCCGGACAGGGCGGCGTCTCCTGCGGCGAGGCCGGGCAGGGTCCGCGCCAGGACGTCCGGAAGGACGCCGAGGAGCGGGATGGTGGCGGCGATGACGATGAGCAACGCGGCCCCTCCGGCCAGGCCGGCCGCACGGTGGCGGACGGCGAACCCGGTGACCACCAGGCCGATGAGGAGCAGGACGGCGGCCTCGACCACCACCTCGCGCAGCGGCATGCCGCGAGCGGTGATCACATGGACGGCGGCCCACGCCAGGGTGGCCGGGATGACGGTCATCGCCGTCCGTAGCCATTGCCGCAGCCGGCGTGGCACGGGTGCCGCCGCCGTGTCCGGGTCCATGGCGTCCGCCAGGCCGAAGGCCGCCGCGCCGCCCAGGAGCAGTGCGGACATCCGCTGGACTCCCAGCGCGATCTCGGGGAACAGCAGGCCCAGTGGCGCCATCAGCCCCACGGTGACGGGGACGGTCAGGGCCAGGGGTTTCCAGTCGATGGCCCGGGTCAGTGGCCGGATCAGGAGGAGGCTCACCCGCACGTCCGCCTCCCGGGCTGTCCGGCGGTGACCGTCCGCTCCGGCTGGAGACCGAGCAGCGGCAGGGCCTGCCGCGTGGTGGTTCCCGGATCGACGAGGGTCGCCCAGTGGGCCCGGATCCGCTTTCCGGCCTCGAGGAGGCCGAGCAGGCGCCGGGCGAGGGCGAGGTCGCTCGTACCGGCCTGGACGGCGTCGCCGAGCTGGGCCGGCGGGTCCAGGCGGACCGTCTGACCCATGAGCCAGAGTGCCACCACCGCGCGGGCCTGCCCGCTCGCGTCACAGACCGGCTCGCCGCCGGCGGGCTGCCGTTGGGCCGGCCCGTCCACGAGCGCGGCGGGCCGCCGGGGGGTGAGCCCGGTCATGAGCGCGGCGGCCTCCCCCGCGAGCCGCCGCTGGGAGGCCTTCCCCCAGACCGTACCCGCGTGGACGGTTCCAGGCGCGGCGGGTACGGAGTCGGATTGGCGTACCTCGGTGAGCCGGGCCCTGGCGGCGGGCGGCGCGGCGGCGAGCACCGGACGCAGGGTGCGGGCCCATTCCGGGATCCAGGCGAGGTAATCCTCGTAGGCGCAGTACCGTACGCCGTCGAGGTCCCGGCAGTGGCCGGGCGGCGGCGCACCGCCGATACGTCCTCCGGTCCGCGTCATGACGACCGCCGACGGCACGGCGACGGCCAGCGCGGCGACGGCCGCGACGAGCTGCCACCGGCTGGTCCCGTGCTTGCGCAGGGCCAGCGCGCCGAGCGCCACGGCCAGGCCCGCCAGGTAGGCCAGATGCCAGCCCGTCGGCCGGGACGCGGGCCGCAGGGGCAGGTCGATCAGCGGGTTGACCGGAGCGAGCCATTCGCCGCCCGGCAGGTAGTTCCAGAGGATGTTGCCCATGACCTGGAGTCCGGCCCCGAACGTGATCGTCAGCGGGCCGGCGAACAGGCTCGGCACCCACCGGCCCGCGGCGGTCCCCAGCGCGGCGGCGAACGCCGCCACGCCCACTCCCGTGAGCGCGTCGAACAGGTCGGGCCGCCCTGCCGCCGTCCCGCTCGCGGCCCACCGGCCCAGCAGGCAGGTCACGGTCACCAGGGCCGCCGTCGCCGCCGCGACGGTGGAGGCCGCCAGCAGCACGGCGAGCGTACGTCCGCCGGCCTGGACGGGCAGCGCCCCGAGCGTCACCGGCATGCCGTGCCGCTGGTCTCGCGAGACGGCCAGGCAGGCGGCGTACGCCGTCCCGGCGGCCAGCAGCAGCATGACGGTGGGCAACTCGGCCGTCTCCCGGCCGGCGTCGAAGGCGAGATCCTGGTTCCAGAGCAGGCACACGAGCAGGGCCGGCACCGCCGTACCCCACAGCAAGGGGCTGCGCACCAGGCGCCGCGACTCGAAGAGGAACAGCGCCATCAGAGCTCCGCACCAGAATTCAGCCGATCGAGTACGGTGACGATCATCGGGGTCCCCCCGGGTCGAGGCGGCGCAGCCGGACGAACACGATCGCTGCGAGGATCAGAGTGGCGCAGCCGTACAGGGCTTGCGCGGCGGGCCGGAAGACGGTGAACGCATCCCCGGCGGACCCGCGGGCGAACAGCACCGCGGCGAGCCAGGCCCCGGCGGGTACGGCCGCCGCGACCGGCATCGGCACGCGGCCCGACAGAGCCAGGCAGCAGGCGGCCAGGAACAGCGCGGGCAGCAGCCAGGTGACCGTCATGCCGGGGATCAGCGGCGTCGCGGCCCCGGTCAGGACGACCGCCGCCGCCAGGACGGCGCACGCCCGGACGAGCAGCAGCCGCGGCCCGGCGGCGGGGGTGGCGGCCAGCAGTTCGTACGCGGGATCGACGTGCCTGCCGTACGCGAGGGCGATGCCCGCCAGCGGCAGCACCGGGGCGACGACGAGGAACACCAGCAGGCCCTCCCCGTGCGCGGACCACAGCCGGGCCACCGTGACGGCGAAGACCAGGACGAAGATCACGGACAGCAGCCAGGAACGGCTGAGCGTGGGGGTGGCGGCGAGCAGCCTGGACACGTGCTCCGGGACGCCCATCCGGACGAGGGCGCGTTCGAGCAGCGTCAGTTCCTGGCGGCCGACGACGGCGGCGATCGCCTCCCGGCTCTCGGCCAGCCACACGGGGTCGGCCGGGACCGCCGCCCGGCAGTGAGCGCACGTGGCCAGGTGCGCGTCCACGAAGGTCGCGCGGGCCGGGTCCAGGCCGCCGCTCAGGTAGCGGGCGAGCAGGTGCCCGGGAACGTGCCGGCTCGTCCGGCCTGGCCGGTTCGCGGGCGCGCTGCCCGGCAAGTCGTTCATGCCAGCTCCTCTCTCAACCGGGCCTTGGCCCGCATGACGCGGGTCTTGACGGTGCCCTCGGGAATGCCGATGAGCCGGGCGGCCTCCTTGACGGTCAGGCCGTCGATCACCGTTGCCACGATGGCCTCGCGCAGCTCCGGGGGAATCCTGGCCAGGGCGTCGCCGAGGTCGCCGTGCTCGATGCCGAGCAGGGCCGGCTCCTCCGCCGAGCCGGCGGCGGCCAGGACGTCGGCCGACCGGCTGCCGCCGTCGATCCAGCGGCTCTCCTTGCCGCGCAGCGCGGAGACCAGCCGTCTCATGGCGATGGTCCAGATCCAGCCGGCGGCGTCCGCCCCTTGGGGCCGGTAGCGCCTGGCCGACTGCCAGATCGCGACGAAGGTGTCCTGGATCGCGGTGCTGACGACGTCCGGATCGCCGCAGCGCCGCGACAGGCGGCCCCTGAGTGTGGGCGCGTACCGGTCGTGCAGGATCCACAGCGCCTCGATCCGCCCGGCGGCGATGGCCGTGATCAGCACCGCGTCGGTGCTGTCCGGGTCCGTCACCGGAGGCGGTTCACGCCGCCCGAAGAGTACGCGCATGGTCCGGTGATCGCATCGCGGCCCGTTCCGGGTTCACTCCTGGCCGGGAGAACCGGAGCGGCATGGTTCGGCGATGAGAGGAGGTGTCCTTCAGGTACACATCCGATTCGAGGTATTTCGTGGGAGTTCGTACCACTTTGGCGCCCACCGGGCTGACCGCGGTGCTGCTCGCCTGCTGCACGACCATGCCCGCCACCGCATCCACCACCACGCCCGCCGTCGCACGAGCGGGCGTGGTGGATGTGCAGGCTGTGCAAGGCCACCTGAGACAGCTTCAGAAGATCGCCGACGCCAACGGCGGCCATTGCGGGTCGTTGTCCGCCGGGGCGGAGCAAACGGCCGAGTACATCGCCGCGCGGCTGCGCGAGTCCGGCTACGAGCCGGTGATCCAGCGCTTCCCTTATGTGCGGCTCGAAGAGCGCAGCGCGTCCGTACTCGAGCAGACGGCACCAGAGACGCGGCAGTACACGCGCGGCACGGACTTCGGCACCCTGCCCGTCGCGGGAACAGGCGACGTGACCGCCCCGCTGACGGTGGTGAAACCGGGCCCGGCGGACTGCCGGGACGACTGGACGGCATTCCCCAAGGGGACGGTCGCCCTGGTCGAGGTCGGGAGCGGCTGCGATCCGGTGCGCAAGGCGCGCGACGCCGAGACGGCGGGCGCGGCGGCGGTCCTCGTGCACCGTACGGGGATCACCGCCGCCCGGGAGCGATCCGACCCGGGCGACGGCACCGACACCCCGGAGATCGCCATCCCCGCCCTCGTGGTGTCGCCGCAGGTCGCCTCCGCATTCACCGGAGCGGGACCGCTGACCTTGCGGGTCAAGGCCGATCAGAGGTGGTTCCAGCGGGGCACGGCGGTCAACGTGCTCGCCGACACCGGGCAGGGCAGCGCGGACTCCACGGTGATGGCCGGCGCGCACCTCGACTCCGTCGAGGGCACCGATCCGCCGGCAGGGTCCGAGCAGATCGAGCGGGTCCTGACCGGCTACTTCGCCCGCGAGGGGTTGCCGACCACGCCGGTACGCATTCACGGCGGCTCCGATCACCGGCCCTTCGCCGCGGCGGCCATCCCGTGGGCGGGATGGAGACCGGTACGGACGAGCTCAAGACCGCGGAACAAGCCGCGATCTTCGGCGGGAAGGCCGGCGAACCCTACGACGCCTGCTACCACCGCGGTTGCGATGATCTGCGGAACGTCAACGCCGGGCTCCTGGGCGAGATGGCCGGTGGCGCCGCGTACGCCGTCCGGCATTTCGCGACCACCACGCCGGTGCTGCACCCCTGAGGGCCGTCGCGGAGGGCGGGGTCTGGCGGTGACGCCGACCGGGCGGGAGAAGGACACGGGATGTCCGGCCGTCGTCCGGCCCCCGCCCTCCGCGATTACACGATCGACGCCTTGAACCGTCCGACGTCTCTCGCGGCCAATCCGAGATTTCAGTCGCTTCAGTCGCTGCGGCTGTCTCACGGACGTCCATGGGAACGACTCGCCGCAGGTCACAGACCTCGGCCAGCCACCAGGAGACCCGACCAGCGACCAAAGCGACCCACGCTCGCGGGTCCCGCAGCTTCCTCTCTCAGAGAGGCGGCATGCCGAGCCATACGAGGACGTGAGTCGCTCCGATCACCTGAGCGAACGACTTGCTCTGCCGTTATTCGGTCCCAGTCGCTTACTTTAGGGCCGCACCCCCGGTCGGCGAATCCGTCACCTGACTGGCCACATCGGACCGGTCAGGACCCGTACCGGATGAAAGCCCTCAGATCTGGCAGCGATATCGCGTTCTGTGGCAGCTTTACCGCTCGCCGCACGGGCCTGACCTGCGCCATGCTGTCGCTGTCGAACGAGTCGGCCGCTTCACGCGCTACGGGGGATCGCGGTGCGTACGGCGGTGAAGCATCGGGGTTCGTGGCCGCCCTTGCCTCCACCGGTTCCGCTGTCGTGCCTCGCGGCCGATGGACCGGCCGGCTGCACGTCATGTCCGCCATCCGCGATCCGAACGGGCGGCATCCGGCTGCCACGGTGATCGGGAATGGAGAGGCATGTACGCATTACGCCGCATTGTCACGGCGGTGACCTTGGCGGCCGGAGCCCTGGCGGTTCCGGCCGTGCCGGCTTCGGCGCACATACTGGACACGGATCCGGTGGCGGCCTACGGGCTCGAGGAGGGCGCGGGCGGCACCGTTCACGACGTGTCGGGCAACGGCCACGACGGTACCGTCCAGGACGATGTGCGCACCTACAACGCCGCTCTGACCCCGCGGCAGATCAAGAGCATCGTCGGCACCCCCGTGAGCCCAGCGACGGAAAGAGTGCGATGATGCGCGAGCACGCGCCGGTGGCCACGCTCGCCACCGGCCCGACGTTCACCGCGGTCCGCGCCTCGGCGACCGCGTACCAGGCAGGGGAAGGCGAGAAGGCGGTGCGCTGTGGACCGTAACGAGCTGGCCTGCCTCAGCGGTGGTCCCCGCCGCGTGGCTCTGGCCGCCCTGGCGACCCTCCTGCTGGAAGGCCGGATGCGCCTGTCCCACGCGGGGAAGCTCTACGCTGTCGCGGGAGCCACCGGCGACGACCCCGTCGAGGAGGTCGCGATGGGGCAACGTTCCACCCTCCCTGAGGCGCTCGCGACGGTGGCGGAGCATGAGGTCGTACGGGCGGTGGAGGAGGATCTGGTACGCCGAGGGCTGCTCACGCGCGGATGGCTCGGCCGTTTCCGCCGCGCGACCCCGGCCGGCCGGGCGCTGATCGAGCAGGCCGGGACCGCTCGCCGGGGCAGCGGGCTGAGGATCGCGCTCGACGGCCTGGCCGGGATCTCCGACGAACGGGTCGGACGGCAGTTCGGTGGGAGCGGCAGGGCGCCGGGCTCCCTGCGTGGCCAGGGCACGGGGGGCTGGGACGCTTCCGGCAACGCGCACTCCAGCGACGGAAGCGGGGGGAATCCCTGGTAGGAGGCACTGGCCAAGGATGATCCACTGACGAGAAGTCCCGGGGTGGGCGCCGGCGCCGGTGCCGGTGGCACGATGGGACCAGACGGGCGGTGGTTCATCCTGACCGGTGCCTGCCTGGTCGCCGCCGCCGCGATCGGCAGGCCGGCGACACGGCACCGTTCCCAGAAGAGCTGAGGCGACATGGCGAGTCATCACCCGGGCGGCGACGGCCTGAAGATCGTCCTGGTCCTGACCGCCGTCGTGGGCGCGGTGGCGGTCGCGGCGGGCCTGCTGATCGTGCTGAGGTCGCCCGGCGAGTACGGCCTGCCGAGCAACAGGGACGCCCTGGCCCTGCGTCCGCAGCCGGGCGGCCCGGAGAAGCCGGAACTCTTCCAGGCGCGGGCCGACGCGCCGCCGCCGTTGCCGCAGACCACCCCGGCGCCTGCCATGCTGCCGTCCACCCCGGTCAAGATCGTGATCAGGCGGCTGGGCATCAGTGCGCCGATCAGGTCCGTGGGCCTGGCCAAGGACGGCACGATCGAGGTCCCTCCCGCGGACAACGTCAACCTGGTCGGCTGGTACCGGAACATGTCCACCCCCGGCGAGGCGGGTCCGGCCGTGTTGCTCGGGCACAAGGACACCCGGACCCGGGACGCCGTGTTCGCCCGGTTGCCGGAGATCAGGAACGGCGACACCATCGAGGTCAAGCGCCAGGACAGGACGACCGCGGTGTTCACCGTCGGCGGGGTGGAGCAGGCGGCCAAGAAGACCTTCCCGACGCAGCGGGTGTACGGGCCCAGGGAGAACGCGCAGCTCCACCTGATCACCTGCGGCGGCGACTACGACCGCACCGTCGGGCACTACACCGACAACGTCATCGTCTACGCCACGATGACGAGCTCTTATCGCAGCTGAGCGCCTCCGCTGTGACGCGTGACCGGCCCTCCTCATCTGGGCCGGGCCACGGCGCGCTCCAACCCCGAGGACGCTCGACGCCACCGGAACCACCAGGTTGGTGACGTGCGCGAGCCGGGCCTGCCCGGTGCGGTTGGGCAGTGCCATGTGGCCGGTGCGCCGCCCCGGCGTCAGGGGCGAAGGCGGCGAAGCCTTGCCCGGACGCTGCCCGTCGAAAGGAGTTGCCGGGCCACGAGGTGTCCCGAGCCACCTCCAAGACCAGCACCGGGATGGGTGAAGGCGCCTATGTGCCAGAGTTGGGCAAGGCCCGTCCGATGGCCGGTGCCGGTTCCGGGACGCCACAAGAAGCTCTGGTCGAGCTCGGCGGCCCCGCCGTACGGGTCGCCGGCGACCGCGTTCGGGTTCGCGGCGAGCAGGGCGGGCGGCGGCAGGGCGGCGCTGCCGCGGACACTGCCGCGAAGACCGGGGGCGAACTGTCCGATCCGGTCGATCACCCGGTCCACGTACGCCGCCACGACCTCCTCGCTCCACGCCTCGGCCACGTCGATCTCGCCCGCGGCGTCGCCACGTGGAGCGAACGGCAGCTCCTGGAGCTGAATCCACAGCGTGCCGGCGCCCTCCGGAGCGCGGCCGGGGTCGAGGACCGCCTGCTGTCCCACGACGACCGTGGGCACGGCGGGCAACAACCCGGCCTCGGCCTGGGCACAGGCTATGCCGGTGCTGTCGGCGCCGTTCGAGATGTGCACCAGCGGCACCGCGTTCAGGCCGGCTTCGCTCCACCGCAGCGGCTCGTCGAGGGCGAGGTGGATCTGCATGGCGGCCCGGCCCGGCCGGTGCAGCCGCGCCGCACGCCGCCCGCTCCCGGGCACGGCGTCACGGTCCAGCAGCCGTTCGTAGAGATCGCCCGTAGAGGTGGAGGCCAGCACCGCCTTGCGGGCGGCGATCCGCCGGCCGCCGGCGTGGACGGCGACCGCCCGGCCGCCGGCGACCTCGATCCGCTCGGCGGCGACACCCGTACGGACCTCGACGCCACGGTCGGCGAGCAGGCGCTCGAAGGCCGCGACGAACTGCCGCGCTCCGCCCTTCACCACCGGAAGACCGATGCCGTGCATGGTGGCCGCCATCACCGGCAGCATCAGGCCGCCGCCGGCGTGGTCGGGGCCGAGCCCGGCATGCAGCAGCCACGGTGTCCAGAGCTGGTCGGCCTCCCATCCGGTGAAGCGCTCGCGTACGAAGCCGCGGCCGCTCTGCACGGCGACCCGGGCCAGCTCTGCCGCGCCGCTCACGCCCAGGCTCCGCAGCGCGGCCGCGCCGAGCCGCGCGAGGTCCCGGGCGCGCAGCTCCGAGCCGAGCACTCCGAACACGACGCCCGCACGCCGGTCGAACTCATCGAGCATGGTGCGGTACGCGGCCTGATCGGCGGCGTGGGCCAGCCGGGCGACGGTCGCCTCCGGGTCCCGGTCGGCGATGACGACGCCGCGCTCGGAGATCGACGCGGTCACGGCGCCGTCCGTGTTGACGTACTCCAGGCCGCGCTGGTGGAGCGCCGCGCCGAGCTCGGCGTACGCGCCGCCTCCGACGAACAGCGGATGCCACGACGAGAACGTGTCGTGGACGTGTCCCGGGACGGTGAGCTCCTCGGAGTCGATGAACCCGCCGAGACGGTCGCGCCTTTCGAGCAGCACCACCCTCCATCCCGCGCCCGCGAGCTCGGCCGCGGCCACCAGGCCGTTGATTCCCGCTCCGATCACCACAGCATCGGCTTCGTCGCTCATCGTTCACTCCCGCGTCGTCATCGTCCGGCCACATCCGAGCGGAGGCTGCACCCGCGCGGCGCGGGCGGTGTCCGGGGCCGTCTACTGCCACGAGCAGCGTACGATCGCCCCGCCCGGCCAAGGTGGATTCGACGGCGTCATGGATGGGGGCTGCAGCGATCTCTGGTTCTGCGGGCGGCTCCTGGCCGCCCCGTCGCTCACCGTCGTCCCGCAGACGGCGCGGTCACGGTCGTGTCACGGGGGGTGGCGGTGTAGGTCCGGCCGCCGACCTCGCCGTTCATGATCACACGATGGACGGCCTGGATCGTCCAGCGTCTCCCGCCAGCCAATTCCAGATTTCAGTCGCTTCAGTCGCTGCGGCTGTCTCACGGACGTTCATGGGAACGACTTGCCGCAGGTCACAGACCTCGGCCAGCCGCCAGGAGACCCGGGCAGCGACCGAAGCGACCCACGCTCGCGGGTCCCGCAGCTTCCTCTCGCGGAGAGGCGGCATGCCGAGCCATACGAGGACGTGAGTCGCTCCGGTCACCTGAGCGAACGACTTGCTCTGCCATTGTTCGGTCCAGTCGCTCAATCTAGGGCCGCACCCCGGGCCCGCGAATCCGTCACCTGACTGGCCACACCGGATCGGTCAAGGTCCGCATCGGGCCGGTCAGGACACGGACGGGTCCGCGAAGCGGCCGTAGCGTTCCTCGAAGGTCACCGTCACGGTGGCCTTGGGCCCGTGACGATGCTTGGCCACGATCAGGTCCGCCTCGCCGGCGCGAGACGACCCCGGCTCGTACGCGTCCTCCCGGTGCACCATGATGACGACGTCGGCGATGTGGCCGACGGCGTCGGGGCGCCGGAAGTCCGTCAGCGGCCCCGGGCGGCGATCGGCCCGCTCCTCCGGCCGGCCGCCGAGCTGGGCACCGGCCACCACCGGCACTTTCAGCTCCATCGCCAGCTCCTTCAGCGCGCGGGCCGCCTCGGTGACCGGCGGGTCCCGCGACTCGTCGGAAGGCCACGGCCGGACGTCGTCGAGCCCGTCCACGACGACCAGCTCGAACTTCTCGTCGGTGGACAGATCGGCGATGTACGACGTCAGGTGCGTGGCCGTCCAGCCCGCGGGCGTGATGACGGACAGGGGCGCGCCGGCCAGCTCCGCCGTCCGGCGTACGACGCGGGCGGAGTCGTCCAGGCCCATCGTCCCCGCGCGCAGCTCACCGAGGGGGACGCTCGTCTCGGCGGACAGCAACCGCAGAGCCAGCTCGTGGCCGGGCATCTGATATCCGGCCAGCACGACCGGCCTGCGGCGGCGGAACGCGGTGACGCGGCACAGGTGCAGGAGCAGGGACGAGGTGCCCATCGACGGGCGGGAGGCCACCACGGTCAGGGTGCCGGGGCTCAGGCCGCCGCCGAGGAGGGTGTCGAGCTCCTGGAAGCCGGTAGGGGTGCTGAAGGTGTTCTCCGCGCGGGCGTACATCGTGGCGAGGGCGGCGGGGAGCAGCACGCCCATCGGGACGGCTTCGTCCAGCGGGTCGCGTCTCTGGGCGTCGATCAGGTCCGGCGCGGGTGTCCGGCCGTCCTCATCGGGCACTGGCATGAGGTTTCCTGGTGGGTGTGCGGGGTGGTCCCCTGCGTCGGGGCTGGTGAGAACGTCCGTCTCGCCGACGATAGGCAACCCCGGCGGCACGGCGAATCTGTCATCAGACCGGCGAGTGGTCAGCTTCCGCGTGTGTCGACGTAGGTGACGGCGTTCTTGGCTCCCGCCGTGGTCCACGGGACGATGACGACCGCGCCGTCGTACTCGAAGACCTGGGCCTTGTCGGCCTCCGTGCCGTACTTCTGCGGCAGTACGGCCACCGGCGAAGCCCTGCCGGTGGCGGCGTCCAGCCGGACCAGGCGGGGAGCCAGGGCGCGCCAGTCGCCGGTCTCGAGCGCGAGCAGCCCTTCGCCGTCGGCCCTGATGTAGGTGAGGATCGTGTCGTGGGTGCCGGACGACTCCCACACCCGCTCGCCGGTCCGCAGGTCGAAGGCCAGGGCCCTGTTGCGGGAGCGCAGGCGGCGCGGCACCTCCTGCGGGAACGTGGCCAGATACAGGCGGTCCCCGTGGACGGCGTACCGGCGCCGGGGAAGCATGCCCCGGACGAACGCCACCGAGTTCATCGCCAGCAGGTCGATCCGGTCCGTCGTGAACGCGCTCACCTTCGCACCGTCGCCGTCGAAGACGGTGAAGGCGTTGCGGTCGCCCACGTCCCTGTGCACGATGATCGGCTCGGCCGAGAGCAGGCCGTCCATCAGGCGGAGCTTCGCCACGGCGACCCTGACGCGGGTCCGGCCGGTTTCCGGGTCGAGCAGGCGGAGCTCGTCCCGGCCGCCGCCGGAGCAGTCCAGCAGCACGGCCAGGCGTCCCGGCGCCGCCGCCGCGTCCTGGAGACGGCATTCTCCGGGCGGGGACGCCTTCCACCGCCGCCGTCCGTCGGCCAGCCCGTAGCCTGTCAGCACGTCGCCGGACCCCGTGACGACCAGGCCGTTCGTGCTCATGACGCGCGGAACGGTCAGATCGTTCGACAGTCTCGACCTCTCGGCCGGGATCTTCGTCCTCCACCTGATCCGGCCGGTGGCGGTGTCGAGTCCGGCGAGGTGGTCGCAGACGGAGGCGCTGCCGTACGCGATCGCGCCCCTGCCCTGCTGGAGCTCCTGCGTGGCGCCGCACAGCTGCGCTCCGGGCGCGGGGACGCCCCACGCGCGCCGCCCGGTGCTCAGGTCGTAGGCGAGGATGCCGTCCTTCTGCACGCGGATCACCGTGCCGCCGTTCAGCCAGCTCGCGAACGCCATCGCGGAGGTGTAGTCGGTGCTGTCGGCGTCCGGGAAGGGGACGGCCCAGTCGGAGGGCCTCGCGGCGGTGGCGCGGGGGCCGCGGCCCGGGGTGCCGCCGATCGACACGTAGTACGCGGTGGCGGCTCCGACGAGGAGGAGCACGGCGGCCACGCCCGCGATCAGCGCGACCGTCCGGGGCCGGATCGCCGGGCGCGGTGGCGGTTGTGGTGGCGGTGGCGGGGGGCCGCCGGGCGGGGGCGCGGCGGGCTCGTGCGGGTTGTGACGATGGGACGCGGTGGATCCGTTGGCCGCTGTGAACGGTTGCCGGTGCGGTGAGGAGTAGCCGTTCCGCTCGCCGGGGCCGCCTGGCCGTGGTTCGCTCATCGCATGGTCTCCGATCAGGCCAGTTGCCTGCGGACGTACGCCGCCCAGTCGCGTTCGAAACTCGTCTCGCTCACGCCGAGCGTCTCCAGCAGCGCCGCCTGGCTCTCGTCGCCCGAGACCCGGTAGGCGGCGACCACGCCCTGGACGAGCTTGCGCTCCCCGTACCGGCCGGCGATGTGACGCATGGCGAGATGCCCCATCAGGTAGTTGACGCCGGTCATGCCCTTGTAGTCCCAGAAGGTGTTGTCCGGCAGCCTGACGGGCGGGCGGCCTGCCAGATAGGCCCGCCCCTGGGCGTATCGGAGGTTGCTCCGGATGGGCTTACCGCGGTTGGCGACGTACTCGGCGAAGCCTTCCACGATCCACTTCGGCTTGCCGAACAGCGAGTACTCGGCGTTGTCCACGCCCGCCAGCAGGGCGTGCGCCAGCTCGTGCGTGACGACCTCCCGGATGCCGGCCGTGGTCCCGAAGAAGGGGGAGGTGGTGTCGACGACGATGCGCGTACCACCGATCTCCGTGCCCTTCCAGCTTGGCATCGGAATGGCGACGCCCGCCTCGTTCGCTTTCTCCTTGCGGAACAGGTTGCCGAGCTGGGCCGGGCCCTTCGCCAGCGCCACCACGTACCCGCCGGGAACCGGCGCGCCCCGCTCACCGGCACCGCTCCAGAACCGGCGGACGTCGCTCGCGGCGGCGGCCACGATGAGGGCCGTGCGGGTGGCGAGCGCCGCGTCCTCCGGGCGCGCCAGAACCAGGCTGCCGTTCGCGCGTACCACCGAGATGTCCGGCCACACGTCCCAGGGGGCCGGGTAGTACATGGTCTTCGAGGCCCCGCTGAGCGCCGGCGGCGGCGCTCCGCCCACCCGGGTCACCACCAGCGGCGCCGTGGCGGACGCCTTCTCGATGGTCCACCGGTACCACTCCGCGACCGGGCGCAGGTCGATCCCAGAGAAGCGGTGCACGAACGCCACGTCCTGGATGAAACTGACCGCTCTTCCGAAGTTGTCCTCCGCGCGTCCCTGCCGGCGCAGTACCTGGTAGGAGACGTCCGTGAGCGGCACCTTGCGGAGGTTGGCGAAGACTCTGCGCTGGTCGCGCAGGAGTGCGGCGTTCGTCCGGTCGAAGATCGACATGAACGCTTCGAGGTCGCCCTCGGCCAGCGCCCTGCCGTGCTCCTCCACCAGCTTGCCGACGTCCGCGTCGGTGACCACCACGGTCGCGGGATCGCCGCCGCCGGACGGCCGCGCGGCTCGCTCCGGACTCTCAGCGGCGTGGCCGCGCAGGACCAGACCGACGGCGGCGCCCAGGGCGATGACCAGGGCGAGCGACGTCAGCCCCAGGACCACCCACAGTCCCGTCTTGGAACGAGACACCGGCGACTGGTGCTTGTGCTGATCTCTCGGCTGCTGCTGTGTCATGTCGATCCGGAAGAGGCAAGGTCATGGGGAGACGACCTTACGGATCGCCGCTCACCTGCGAATCCGTCATCCGACCTGTTCGCGGCCTCCGGATCGGGCTCTGCGAGGTCGGCGCGGCTCATTGACAACGGCCGCGGTCACAAAGGCCCGCCCCGTTGGCCGCTCCCTGGCTCTACACCGCGGTCATGACGCGTGAAGCGGAAGAGGGGCGTCGCGGATCTTCCTGTAGAGCCACAGGTAGTAGGTTACGTCCTCATCCGTACATTGCCATGGCTCCCCTGACCGCCTTCCATCACTCAGGCATGTTGCGTAGCCCGCTGCCGTGTGGGGGTAGGTCTTGTGCTGTACCCACTCCCAGACCTCCATGTTCGCGGAGGCCGACGCCGATTCGGCCTGGGCCGGGGCCGCCACCACGCCGGCACCGCTCGCGGCAATCGCCACGGCCGCGGCGAGAACGCCGATACCTCGTCTGATCAACTCCACCGTTCGCTCCTTTGCAGATGTCGGGTGTCCGCTGAGGGAACAGCCAGCCTAGAAATCCGGTCCGCCACCCGAATCTGTCGAATGACCGGTCGTCCACCGCGGATCGCCCATTCAGGGAACGCGCCCGATTCCGCAGAGAACGTCGGCGCCTCCGGGACCGGCGAGGGAGGCGTCGAGAGCGTTCTCGGCGGTCGCCGACACCAGGCCGGGCTCCACCAGCTCCAGCCCGTCGAAGAGGCCGGCGATCGTCTCGCGGCTGCGCGGGGTCACGTTGCCGGTGCTGGTCCTGCGGTAGACCTCGCGCCCCTCCCCCACCGCGTGGCCGTCGAGCCCTCCCGCCGTGACGTGCGAGATGACCAGATAGCTGCCGGACGGCAGGGCTTCACGGACGACGCGGACGATCTCCCGTACCTGATCGTCGTCGGGAATGAAGTGCAGCACCGCCATCAGCAGGACGGCCATCGGCCGCCGCACATCGAGGTGCCGGACGATCTCCGGATGGGTGAGGATGGCCTTGGGCTCGCGCATGTCGCCCTCCACCACGATCGTGTCCGCGGTCTCCGCCAGCAGGGCGCGAGCATGGACGAGCACGATCGGGTCGTTGTCGACGTAGACCACGCGGGCGCCGGGGGAGATCCGCGCCGCCACCTGGTGGACGTTCTCCTGGGTCGGCAGGCCGGTGCCGATATCCAGGAACTGCCGGACGCCGTTCCCGGCGATCTCGCGAACGGCCCGCCCCATGAACGCCCGGTTGGCCCGCGCGACCTCCTTGGCGTTGGGCGAGAGCCGGAGTACCTGTGCGGCGGCCTCACGGTCGGAGGCGAAGTTGTCCTTGCCGCCGAGCAGATAGTCGTAGATCCGGGCCACGCTCGGCACGGCCGGGTCCACCCCGGCGGGGGCGTGCTCCTGCTCAGTCACTGGAGTTACCTGCTTTCACACAATCGACTGGTCTCGAAGGACGAGGCTAGGAGGGGACGCCGTCCGCCGAATCTGTCAACCTGCCGGTATTGGACTCCCCCACAAGTCCTCATACGGGGACTTGTAAGTCTTTGTGGGAGGATATAACTCAGGTCACCGAGGGGGAAAGATGCACAGAACTGGACGTCGGCCGGGCACCTCGACCACCCGTGACGAGATCATCTCGGCGGCGGCGGCGGCCTTCACCGCCATCGGCTACGAGGCCGTGAGCGTGCGCAAGGTGGCCGCCGACGCCGGTGTCGACCCGGCCCTCGTCCGGCGCTTCTACGGCGGCAAGGAGCAGTTGTTCAGCGCCGTCGTCAACTCGGCGTTCGGGCCCGAGCAGGCCGTGACCATGCTGCTGGACGGCCCGCGTGGCAAGCTGGGCGAGCGCCTGGCCGCCTACGTCCTCGACCTGCTCGGCGACGTACAACAGCCCGGCCCGCTCCTGGGGCTGATGCGCTCCGCCGCCACCAGCGACCACGCTGCCGCGCTGATCAGGGAGTTCCTGGCCAACGACATGCTGGGCAAGCTCACCCAGCAGCTCGGCGTGGACCAGCCCGAGCTGCGTGCCGCCCTGGCCGCCGGCCACCTGGTCGGGATCGCCATAACCCGCTACGCCGTCCGCGTGGACGCGCTGGTCGCTGCCGATCCCGACGAGCTCATCGCCTGGATCGCCCCGGCCCTGCAGCGCTATCTCACCGGCCGCGCCCCCTCCGGCTTGCCCGATCACGCAAGGGCTTGAGCTCGCGATCCGCTTCAAGTGCTTGCCAACATGGAAAGTACTTGCCAAGCTGGCACATATGGAGATGAGCCGAGCGGATGCCTTGACACAGGCTGAGCGCATCAGGACGGCGGTGGGCCGGCGTTCGCGCTGGGTGATCCGCTACCAGCTCGTGTACGGGACGGCGTCGTTGGCGATGGTGCTCGCGTTCGGCCTGCTGGACGGCTGGCTTCGCGGCGCGGTCAGCATGGCGATCTGGATCTCCGTCATCGCCGTGCTGGCCGTTTACGCGGCGCGGCAGCCGATCGCCCATCGCGGAATGGCCCTCACGCACGGGGTGATGATCGGGGCCTGGGCCGTGCTGTACGGGCTGGTGCTCGGCTTCGGCATCACGTTCTTCCCGCACGACGCGGCGTGGTGGGTGGCGGGCGCGGTGCTGGTGGCGTCGCCCGGTTACGTCGCGGCCTACGTCACTTCCCGGAAGGTACGGGCGTGAGCCATCCCCGGCACGCGCTGGTCGGGGTCATCCACGCCCCCGTCCGATTCTCGATCATGGCAGCGCTGGCCGCGTCCGAGAAGGCGGAGTTCGCCGTCCTGCGCGACGTCGTCGAGGTGAGCGACTCCGTACTGTCCAAGCAGGCCGCCACGCTGGAGCAGGCGGGCTACGTCAGGATCACCAAGGGGCACGTCGGCAAGCGCCCGCGTACCTGGTTGTCACTCACCGCCGAAGGCCGCCGCGCCTTTGCCGCGCATGTCGAGGCCTTGCGCGCGATCACCGAACACGCCGGCTGAGCGACACCCGCCACCCGGCAGGACGTCCAGGCCGGGCCGCTTCGCGCCGCCGCGCCGCACCTCGCCTGACGTTCCGTGCGGCGGCACTGACCGCCACCCTTCTGCGTACGCGGTACCTCGCGAGCCGGGCGGCGTGAACAGTCCCGGGCCGGTCGGTGAATAGGGGTGACGGACTCCCCCGTGAGGAAAGGCGGCCGATGACAGCAGGAGCCATGGCGAGAGCCGTGACATGACCCAGGCGACCGACGCCGCGCTCATCGAACGCTCCCTGACCCAGCCGGACTGCTTCGCCGCGCTGTTCGACCGCCACTACGCGGCCATCCACGGCTACGCCGAGCGGCGGCTGTCGCGCCCGCTGGCCGACGACATCGCGGCCGAGACGTTCCTGATCGCCTTCGATCGGCGCGCCACCTACGACCGGTCCCGGCCGGACGCGCGCCCCTGGCTGTACGGGATCGCCTCCAACCTGATCGCCCGCCACCATCGGGCCGAGGTACGGCAGTACCAGGCGCTGGCCAGGGCGGAGGTGAGCGAGGTCGGCGAGGACCATGCCGAGCGGGTCGCGGACTCGCTGGACGCCTCCGCCGCCCGTGGCCGGCTGGCGGCGGCGCTGGCCGGGTTGCCGGCCGGCGACCGGGACGTGCTGCTGCTGGTGGCCTGGGCCGAGCTGACCTCTGACGAGGTCGGCAGGGCGCTCGGCGTGCCCGCCGGTACGGTCCGCTCCCGGCTGCACCGGGCCCGTACGAAGATCCGCGCCGTGCTGGATCCGGCACTCATCGAGAAGGAGCGTTGACCATGGGCGACTGCTCGCGAACCGATCTGGAGGCGCTGCGCCGGGCCTGGCCACAGCCCCGCCCTCCATCGCCTGACGCCCATGCCACCGCCCGGGAGGCGCTCCTGCGGCGTGCCACGTCGGCGTCCCGGGAAAGCGTCCGCGCGGCTCTGACCGGTGAGGGACGACGGGCTGGCAGCGCGGGCTCACTCAGAGCGGGACGGCGGCCCGCCGTGGCCCGGACGATGGCCCTCACGCTGGGCATGCTGGCCGCCGTGGTCTGGGCGGTCGTGCTGGCGGTCACTCCTCCGGCGGCGGAGGCGCCGCGCACGGCCCTACCGGGAACGATCATGCCGGTCTCCAATGCGCAGGTGCTGCTCGGCCGCGCCGCCGAGGCCGCCGGCAAACGCGGGTTCACCGCTCCACGCCCTGACCAGTGGATCTACATCGAAACGCGCACGCAAGGCGCCCCGCAGCCGGCTCCGGGCACGACCCAGAGCCCGCGAACACCTCTGGAAACGCACGTGGGCCGTTCATGGACCCGGGCCGACGGCAAGGAGGTGGCCTTCTACGAGAACGGGAAACTGGTGCGCTCACCCACCGGCGGCGGCATCCCTCCCACCGACTACGCCACGGTGGCGGCGCTTCCCACCGATCCTGACGCGATGCTGGCCTGGATGTACGCCGCCGTGGACGAACTGCCGCCCGGTTCGGACGAGGAACGGCACATCCGGGCCTACCGCCTGTTCGGCTCGTTGCTGGCGCAGAATCTGGTGCCTCCGGCGCAGGAGGCGGCCATCTACCGGGCGATGGCCAAGATCCCCGGGGTGACCGTCAACCCGGACGCGGTCGACGTCGACGGGCGCCCGGCGGTGGCGGTGGCCCGCAGGGAGGACTGGGTGGACCACGAGCTGCTGCTCGACCGCTTCACCTACACCTATCTGGGCGAGCGCGCGATAGCCAACGCCGACCACGCCTCTCCGGGTGCCGGCACCCGCGTGGAGGGGGATCGGAAGATCGTCAACATGGGGCCCTCCCACACCATCACAAAGGGAACCATCATGACGCTCAACGTCCGCCTGGACATCGGGATCACCGATCGGCCCGGAGCGAAGCCCTGAACGGCGGACACCGGCGCGGACGGACGCTGGCCGCGGTGTCGCTGCTCCTGGCGCTGCCCTCGGCCGCCAACTTTGCCGGCGGGCTGACCTGGATCTGGACGCCGGCGCTCCCCTTGCCGCTGCTCGACCTGCTGGCGCGGGCGGGCCTGCTCGACGCGTGGCTGGTGGTGGATCTGCTCACCGCCGCCGGCGGGCTCGGCGCCGCCGGAGTGGCGGCGCAGGCCGGACGGGAGCGGGCCGCCGGCACACTGATCCTGGCCGCGGTCTCGGTGACCAGCCTCGCCGCCGCCGCGATCGGAGGCGGCTGGCTCCCCGCGTCGTACGGGCTGGCGTACGGCGTGGCGCTGATCTCGTTGCGCCGCATGTGAGCCGCACGACCGCGCCGAAGCGTTGCCCGGCCCGACACGGTGGCGGACAATCAGCATGATCAGCTCACATATCCGTCATCTGACCGGTCCTCGGCGAAAGCAGCCTTGGACGGCATGATGATTTCGTAGGGTCCGCAGGGTGAAGTCGAAGCTCCGGAGCGCGACGACGTCGTCCATCGCACAAGCACTCGATCAGCGGGCGTGGCTGCCCGCACACCCGCCGAGAGGCGCCCTGCGCGCCGCCGGAGGTCGATGAGATGGAACCCGATCGACCGGACGTGGCCGGTATGCGCGCCTACGCCGACGAGCTACGCACCACCTTCCTCCGGCTGCAGGAGCAGGGAGACGAACTCCGCCGCCGGGCACAGGCCGCCAGGTGATGGAGAAGTCACGCGACGGGCTGATCTCCGTCACCGTGGATGCCCGCGGCGATCTGATCAGGCTGGACATCGACCCCAGGATCTACCGCCGTCCCGACGCGAGGCTGCTTGCCGACACCATCGCAGAGACCGTGCACCGGGCGGCGGAGACGGCCCGGCAGCGGGTGCTGGAGGTCTTCGCCCCGCTCATCCCCGCCGAGCAGATGCGCGCGGTCATCGACGGCGATGCGGCGGCCGTCATGCGGCTGTTCGCCGACCAGATGGCCGGACGGAAGGGAACGTGACGTGGAGCGTGGACACGGAGACCACCGTGCATTTCACCCGGGACGCTCGCACACAGCAGCGTTATCTGCAGACGGCCGGCCCATCCCGCGAGAGGGCCGATGACCTGATGCGGGACATCGCTGCCTGGAGCGCCGTGCGCCTGCTCTCACAAGCCGGGGGCGGCGTCTCCGCTGCACGCAAAGCCGTTGCGGTCCTGCGGCAGTCCGGTCCCACGATGGGCGAGCACCCCAGTGCGGGGCAGATTCGCGAGCGCAAACGCTGGATCATGTCCGAGGTAGCCAAGCGGAACGGGGCCTGGCTCCCCTTGCCGCGGCGCGATCGGCCCTACACGTGCCCGTGCTGTTTCCACCCCACCCTTGAGCAGCGGGGTTGCTACGAGATCTGCGAAGAGTGCTGGTGGGAGGACGACGGACAGGACGATGACGACGCGGATCTCGTCAAGGGCGGCCCCAACGGGCCGGAGAGCTTGACCGCCGCGCGACGGCGTTACCGCGAATCGCAGGGACTGCCGCCGCTGGAGCTGTGACGAAGGGAAATGCCGGCCGGACGCAGGGCCCGGTCGGCAGGCGACCATCACCCTCGTCAGGCTGCGCCCCCGACCCCATGGATAACGAGAACCAGGCGAAGGGCAAGACGTCTTGAACTTCACGATCTGCCGATTCCTCGGACACGATTGCCACGACAACGCGGTTTCGCCCGACTGGCGCGGCGAGATGCAGGTGGCGGCCCACGCTCACCTGCTCAACCGCTGGCTCGACGAGGACGGGGACCTCGCACACAGCAGGCGCCTGATGGTGGACGTGCGGGATCTCGACGGCCCCCTGGACGCCGGCTCGCTGGTGAAGTGCGGGCTCTTCCCCGCCCTCGCGCCGGACGGGCCGACGCGTGAGCCGGTGAGCTGCGAGCCGGCCGGCGTTCACGACGCCATCCTCGCCGTCCGGCAGGCCGTCCTCGCGCAGCCGCCGACGCGCCGCCTCGACGTGCTGTCCGCCGCGCTGGGCTGGGCCATCCTCGATGTCGCGGACGAGGCGGCGTTGGTGACGGTCGCCGATCCGGCCCGGGACGAGACGCACGCCGTGTTCTCGTCCGGCTCCAGCGCGATCCGCGTCAGCGTCACCGGCCCGGCGAGCCCGGGGAACGGCCGCGACCCGGCCTGCTCGTTCGCGGGTCACTGGTGCGAGGCGCACGCTCCCCTGCCGGACGGCGACCTGGCGAGGGCCGAGGCGCGGCTGCGCGCCGTCTGCGCCGGGACGATCCTGCGGGCGCCGCTGGACCTGGCCGGTTACGCGGCCTTCCGGGTGGACCTGGCCGCGCACACGTTGCCGTCCGGTCTCGACGTGACCTCCATCCGCCGATGGTGGAGGAGCACTGCGTGGAGCAGGCGCTACGGCGAGGAGTACCTGGAGGACGAGTTCCCCGGGCCCGGGGATCGGGACGGCGGCCCATTGGAACTGGGGGATCCCACGGCGGAGGGGTGGGTGCTGGGCATGGGCCCGCGACCTCTGACGACGACCGCGTTCCTGGCCGAGGTGGAGGCGTTCGGTGCCACCTGCCGCCAGGAGGCCGCAGGTCACGCGGCGGGCGAGCTCGTCCCGTACCTGCTGCACGAGCTGCTCGACGAGCCGCTGTGGCGGGCGGGCGGGCCGCAGGGCCGGCTCCTGGTGTGGGCGGACGCCGACGCGGGCGGCCGCTTCTGGCGGACGCCCGGCGGGGACCTCGACCGGTACGGCGAGGCCCGCAGGCTGCTCGTCGTGGGGCCGGCCGAGGCGTTGTACGTGGTGTTCAAGGACGAGAAGAACTGCTGAGTACGCCGTGCGCCTATGACGGCCCTCCAGCCACCGACGTGCGCGAATAGGTCATGTGACTAGTTGTCGCCGTTAGGTCGATATACGGCGAGCACCGCCGCTTACGCTGACAGCGAGTGCTGCCCGGGAAGTGGCCGGCGGCGCGGGGATGCCGGTGATAAGGAGTCAACGTCCATGGTGGAGATGCGAACGCGGGCCGCCGCCTGCAACCTGTGCGAGGCCATGTGCGGGCTGAACATCACGCTGCGAGGCGATGAGATCGCCGACATCCGCGGCGCCGACGACGACCCCTTCTCCAAGGGCCACATCTGCCCCAAGGCGGTCGCGTTGCAGGACATCCACGACGACCCGGACCGGCTGCGCCTGCCGGTCAGGCGCACCTCGTCCGGCTGGCGGCAGATCGACTGGGACGAGGCCCTCGACCTGGTCGCCTCCCGCCTGGCTGGCATCCGGGAACAGCACGGGGCGGACGCGGTGGCGGTCTATCTCGGCAACCCGGTCGTGCACAGCCTGGGCGCCCTCACGCACGCTCCCGGCTTCGCCCGCATGCTCGGCACCCGCAACCGCTTCTCCTCCAACTCGGTGGACGTGCTGCCCAGCCAGTTCGTGTCCTACCTGCTCTACGGCAACCAGTGGCTGATCCCGGTCCCGGACATCGACAGGACCGGCTACTTCCTCGTCTTCGGCGCCAACCCCGCCGCGTCCAACGGCAGTGTGATGAGCGCGCCCGGCATCACCCGCCGCATTCGCGAGCTGCGCGGCCGGGGCGGGCGGATGGTGCTGTTCGACCCCCGGCGTACCGAATCGGCGAGGCTGGCCGACGAGCACCACTTCATCCGCCCGGGAACGGACGCCGCGGTGATGCTGGCCATGGTGCGGACGATCGTGGACGAGGGCCTGGCCAGGCCGCTCCCGTACGTGGACGGTCTGGAGAGCCTCCGCGCCGCGCTCGGGGAGTTCACGCCCGAGCGGGTGGCGGAGGTCTCGGGCGTGCCCGCGGAGACGATCGTCCGGATCGCCCGCGAGTACGCCGCCGCTCCCTCCGCCGCCTGCTACGGACGGACCGGTGTGTCCACCCAGCGGTTCGGCACGCTGTCCCAGTGGGCGATCCAGATCCTCAACCTGGTGACCGGCAACTTCGACCGTCCCGGCGGTGTCCTGGTCACCCAGCCCGCCGTCGACATGATCGCCGGCGGCCAGCTCAACCCCGGCCACTACGCCAAGTGGCACAGCCGCGTGCGCGGCCTGCCGGAGTTCAGCGGAGAGCTGCCGGTGGCCGTACTGGCAGAAGAGATCTTCACCCCCGGCGAGGGACAGATCCGGGCGATGTTCACCGTGGCGGCCAATCCGGTGCTGTCGACCCCGGCGGGTCACACCCTGGGCCGGGCGCTCGGCGAGCTGGACTTCATGGCGTCGGTCGACTTCTACATCAACGAGACGACCCGCCACGCCGACGTGATCCTCCCGCCGACCGACCTGCTCGAACGCGACCACTTCGACCTGTTCTTCTCCATGTTCACGATCCGGGATGTCGCCCGCTTCACCCCCGCGGTGCTGCCCAAGCCCGACGAGGCCCGGCATGACTGGCAGATCATCGGCGAGCTGGCCCGGCGCTATCAGCAGCTCCTGCCACCGGACGAACGCAAGGACCAGCCCGCCCTGAGCCTGACCCCCGAGCAGATCCTCGACTACGGGCTGGCCGCCGGGCAGTACGAGCTGTCCGTGGCCGAGCTGCGCCGTCATCCGCACGGCCTCGACCTCGGCCCGCTGCGTCCCAGCATGCCCGCGCGCCTGCAGACCGACGGCAAGCGCATCGACCTCGCGCCGCCGCTGCTGATGTCCGAGCTCCTGCGCGCCCGCAGCGAGCTGCTCACGCCCCGGCCCGCGGACGAGCTGCTGCTCATCGGACGCCGCCATCTGCGCGACAACAACTCCTGGCTGCACAACTCCGCCCGCCTGGTCAAGGGCCGGCCGCGCCATCACCTGCTCATGCACCCGTACGACATGAAGGCCCGCGACCTGGCTCACGGAGACCTGGTGAGCGTACGGTCCGGCGCCGGCACGGTCGAGGTCGAGGTGTCGGCGAGCGAGGACGTCATGCCGGGCACCGCGAGCCTGCCGCACGGCTACGGGCACGCCCTGGCGCGCGAGACGCTGTCGATCGCCGGCACCCTGCCCGGCGCCAGCGTCAACGACCTCACCGACCCGCACTATCTCGACCACATCAGCGGCACGGCCGCGCTCAACGGTGTCCCCATCATCGTCGAACCAGCCGGCGCGCTCGCCCACCCATGATCAGTGCCGGAACGTCCCTCACGCGCCGCCGCCACCGGTAGCCGCGGCCGGCCGGCCGGCGGGTGGGCACGAGGCGTCGCCATCGACCAGGTAGCGCTGGATCGTCGGCCCCACCCAGTCGACCAGTTCCTGTCTGCTCATCTCCATCATCGGCTGAAATTCCAGGACGAACCGACACAGAGCCACGCCGAGGATCTGGCTCGACGCCAGACCCGCACGTTTCTCCGCCGCCGCCGGGTCACCGGAGAAGGCGGCCGCGATGGGAACCAGTTGCATGGCGAAGATGGAGCGCATGCGCTCGGCCACGGAGGGATGAGTGCTTCCCGTCCGCAGCAGGATCTGCAGCGTCTCATTGCCCTCCCATCGGCTCAGGAACGCCTCGACGAGCGTCGCGCCCACCGAGTCCCGCGGGATGGCCCTCATCTCCGGCAGAGCCAGATCGACCTCGCAGGCCGCGGCGAACAGGCGCTCCTTGTTGCCGAAGTACCGCATGACCATCGACGGATCGATGCCGGCGTCCGCGGCGATGGACCTGATGGTGGCTCTTTCGTATCCCTCCGCCGCGAACCGTTCGCGGGCGGCGGCCAGGATGAGCGACTTTGACGCAGCAGACGACCTCTTCATGCCCACAAGTGTAGGCCAACATTCGTTGACAGTCGCGGGAACCAGGAGTTACGGTGAACCCGCCCAAGATGCCAACACCCGTTGGCAAGAGGAGGAGTCATGGAGAGCACGGACGTCCTGATCGTCGGAGCCGGCCCGGTCGGCCTGACCTCGGCCATCGTGCTAAAGCAGCTCGGCCACGATGTCACCGTCGTTGACGCGCAGGCAGAAGGGGCCAACACCTCTCGCGCGGCCGTCGTGCACGCGCACACGGTGGAGCTCCTCGACCGCTACGGCGTGGCCGCGGCTCTGACCGCGCGGGGTGTCCACACTCCCGTGTTCACCATCCGCGACCGGGACCGGCTCCTGATCCCCGTTCCGTTCAAGGACCTGCCCTGCGCCTATCCGTACACACTGATGATCTCCCAGGCCGACACCGAAGCGCTGTTGCTGGCCCGCCTCAGGGAACTCGGCGGCGAGGTGCTGCGCCCCGTGACCCTGACAGGACTGACGCAGGATGCCGGGAGCGTCACCGCCACCTTCAAGGAACGAGACGAGATCCGCGCCACCTACCTGGTCGGCGCGGACGGTATTCACAGCACGGTACGCGAACAGGCCGGCATCGGCTTCAGCGGCGGCACCTACGCCGAGTCGTTCACCCTGGCCGATGTCCGCCTCAGCGGCGGCGTCCCGCAGAACGAGGTCATCCTCTACTTCTCCCCCGCGGGGCTGGTCGTCGTCGCCCCTCTGCCCGGCGGGCTGCATCGCATCGTGGCCACGGTCAATGAGGCCCCTCGCGAGCCGGACATCGCGTTCGTCCAGGGGCTGCTCAACTCCCGCGGCCCCGAGGCCAGGCCCGCCGTGGTGCACGAGGTGATCTGGGGATCACGTTTCCGCGTGCACCACCGCATCGCCGACTCCTTCCGCGACAGGCGGATCTTCATCGCCGGCGACGCCGCCCATGTGCACTCCCCCGCCGGCGGGCAGGGCATGAATCTCGGCGTCGAAGACGCCATCACCATCGGGGAGATCCTCGCCCGCGTGCTCGACGGCGCATCGGCCGACCTCCTCGACACCTACGCCGACACCCGGCGTCCTGTCGCCCAGAAGGTCGTCGCCTTGGCCAGCAGGCTCACCGCGCTCGCCACCGCCGGCTCCACCCGGCGCCCCCTGCGCAACCTCGTCCTCGGCCTGGCGGGCAAGCTGCCGCCCGTCCGCCGTCGCCTGGCCTGGCAACTGTCCGGCCTGGACCGCCGCCGGTTCGTGCCGAAGCGTTGAGCCGGACGTCGCGACTCCGGACGCTCCCATCCGCCGCAGAGCCTGCCCTCGCAGCTCACGTCCGGTGGTCGGGACGGCGCCGTCACCCCGCGCCGGCGGTCAGGTCGCGGCCCGCGCCGCCTGCAGCCATCGGCGGGCGTTGCCCAGCGTCGCCATGGGCTGCAGCATCCGCTCGTCGTACGCGTACAGGTCCAGGCCCTGCGACAGACGGTGCGGGAGGTCGGGATTGGCCAGCGCGCCTCGGCCGACGGCCAGCAGATCGGCATGGCCCTCCGCCAGGACCTGACCCGCTTGCGCGAGATCGTGCATGCCGCCGTTGGCGATGACCGGAAGACCGCTCACCTGGCGGGCCAGACCGGTGATGGTGACGCCGCTGTCCAGACGGGCGCTGTCCATCCAAGTGGGCCCCTCACCCGCGATGTGCAGATATGTGGCACCGGCCCGCTTCATGGCGGCGAAGATGATCTGCGCGTCGGCGGCGCCGCCAGGCCAGCGATAGACGGAGTCGTTGACCTTGCTCTGCGACAGCCGTACGCCCAGGCAGAACTCCGCGCCGACCTCGGCCCGGATCCCGGCCACCACCTCCGCCGTCAGCCGGATGCGGTTGGCCACCGAGCCCCCATAGGAGTCGGCGCGCCGGTTGGTGTAGTCGGTGAGGAACTGGTCCAGCAGATAACCGTTGGCCCCGTGCACCTCCACCCCGTCGAAGCCGGCCTCTCGCGCCCGGACAGCGGAGTCCGCGAAGCCGCGGATCGCCGCCTCGATGTCGGTCTTCGTCATCTCCTTGGGCGTAGGCCACTCGCCGGACCCTCCGTACAGCGGCATCATCTCCCCCCGCGGCGCCACGGCGGACGGCGCGGCCGTTCCAGTGCGATACCGGTTTCCCTGCGACAATGCGCCGGCGTGCATGAGCTGGAGCACGATGCGTCCTCCGGCGGCGTGCACCTCGGCGGCGACCTTCTGCCACGCCGACACGTGCGTGGCGGACACGATGCCCGGCTGATTGAGGTATCCCTGGCTGTGGAGGGGGTCGGTGTAGGTGCCTTCAGTGATCACCAGGCCGAACCCGCCCTTCGCGAAGTCCGCGTAGTAAGCGGCCATCTCGGGCGTCGGCGTGCCGTCGGGGGCGGCCGACACGCGGGTCATCGGCGCGACGGCGAGACGGTTGGACAGTTCGAGGCCGCCTACCCGAACGGGCAGCAACGCATGATGAGTCATCACGAGCGTACTTTCTTGTGCGATTTGCTGTGCGAGTTCTTGCCGCTTGCACACGCGATGCCTTTCTTCGCGCGATGCGGTGCTGTGCCGCGGATAAAAGTTAATCTGACGGGTTCGCTGTGCGAATCTGTCACTTGACCTGCTTCTAGAGTCGGCACCCGTGTGATCGTCGCGTCATCTGCCGCCGAGACGCGCTCGACCAGGATCCGAAAGCCAGACCAGTCATGTGACAGATTTCATGAGAGCCTGCCGCCCATACCGTGTGGGCGGCACGCAGAACCGGCGACGCGAGAAAAGGCAAAGAAATGGCCTACGACGATTATGAGACAATTCGCTTCGAGCGGTCCGGGGATATTCTCACCGTTTTCATCAGCGACCCGGCTGCCACCCCGGACTCGGACTTCCTCATCCTTGACGAGTTGGCCCGCCTCTTCCACGACCTGCGCAACGAGAACGAGGCCCGCGCCATCGTGCTCACCGGTGCGGGCCAGGAGTTCTATTCGGGCCTGTACGATGCCGCCGGCAGCCTGGAGGGGATGAAGAACGCCGGCGTGGGCATGGTCGACATGGGCGGGCGGGGAGCCCGGCGGACCGTCTGGGACCTCCTGGACGTCGAGGTTCCCATCGTCGCCGCCCTCAACGGAGACGCCGGCTACCTCGGCGCCACGATCGCCCTGTTCTGCGACGTCATCTTCATGTCCGAAACGGCGACCATCTCAGACCCGCACGTCCACCTGGGAATCGTCGCCGGGGACGGCGGCGTGGGGGCATGGCCGCTCGCCATGGGCCCTGCTCTCGCGAAGCGTTATCTTCTCACCGGCGACCCTGTCACCGCACAGGAGGCCGCACGCATGGGACTCGTCACGCATGTCTGCCCGGCCGATCGGGTGCTGGCCGAGGCCACCGCGTTCGCGCACCGCCTCGCCGCCCGTGCGCCGCTGGCCGTGCGGGGGACGAAGATCGCGATCAACCATCTGATCAAGGATACGATCAACGGCGCCTTCGAGCGCGGGCTGAACCTTGAACTGATGACCTTTCTCAGCGAGGACATGGTGGAGGCGCTCACGGCTGCCCGCGAAGGCCGGACGCCCAAGTTCACGGGTAAGTAGCGCCTGCTCGCAGACGGGCGACGCCTCCGTAGACGCCGGACACCTCCGGCGGGAGGTCGCCGTCGTCCGTGCCGTCGGGCCGCCATTGGGGCACGTACACCAAGCCCGGCTCCACCAGGGTGAAGCCGTCGAAGAAGCGCTGGATGTCGCCGTGCGTGCGCAGCACGAGCGGGTCGGAGGCTCGCCGGTACTGTTCCTCGGCCGTCTGGATCTGGTCCGGCAGCAGCAGCTCGTCCAGGCCGTCCATGGAGCCGTGGCTGATGGCGAGGAAACTGCCGGGCGCCATCCGGTCGCGTACGGTGGCGATGAGCCTGTCCGGGGCGTGCTCGTCGGTGACGAAGTGCAGGACCGCGTTCAGGACGAGGGCGATGGGCCGGTGCCAGTCCAGGAAGTTCCGCACCTCGGGATGGTCGAGGATGTTTTCGACCTGCCGGAGGTCGCCGCGGATCACCCGTACCCGATCGTTGCCGGCCGCCAGCGCGCGGGCGCAGGCCACCACGGTCGGGTCGTAGTCGATGTAGGTGACGCGCGCGTCCGGGTTGATGCTCTGGGCGATCTCGTGCACGTTGCCGGCGGTGGGAAAGCCCGAGCCGATGTCGAGGAACTGACCGACGGCGCCGCCGTGCGGGTCGGCGAGCCACCGCACCGCCCGCTGCAGGAACGCCCGGGTGGCCCGCATGCCGACGGCCGTGTAGGGGCTGCTGGCCAGCATCGCCTCGGCGGCCTCGCGATCGGCCGGGAAGTGGTCCTTGCCGCCGATGACGTAGTTGTAGATGCCCGCGGACGTCGGGCGGGTGGTGTCGATGCCCGCCGGGACCCACCCTTCCGTCTCAGCCTTCTCCGTCACCCTCGACTCCTGGCAGTCCGATTTCGTGATCGTTGATCTCCATTGACGGTGCTCGCCGGACTCGTGATATGTCAAGGCCTCAGCGCAGTGAGGACTTCGGACAGCTTCCACGGGGGTTAGATCCGGGCCTCCACGGCCCAGGCTCGCAGCTCGCGCACGGCTTCCTCCCGGGTGGCCAGACCTCGTTCGGCGTGCACGTCCTGCAGGTGGCGGATGGCGGCCCCGACCATACGTCCCGAAGGGATCGCGAGCACCTCCATGACGGCCCCGCCGTCGAGGATCACGGGCACGTCGTGCCGCCGCTGATACCGGGCCGCTTCCGCGGCGGCTCGCTTTGCCTCCTCGCGCTCCGCTTCGCGCCGTTCGTACCAGGTGACCACACCCGCAGAATCCACCGGAACACCAGGTCATCAGCCCGAAACCGGCCTGCGGGCCGACGCCGAACGCAACCGGGAGCGCATCCTCGCCGCCGCCCGCCGCCTCTACGCCGCCCAGGGACTCTGCGTTTCCATGGCTGCCGTCGCCCGCGAGGCCGACGTCGGCAAGGCAACGCTGTCGCGCCGCTTCGCCACCCGGGAGGACCTCGTCACCGCGGTCTTCGCCGACCGCATGGACGGCTACGCCGCCGCCGTCACCGAGGCCCTGGCCGACCCCGACGCCTGGCACGGCTTCACCGGCTACATCCAGGCCGTGTGCGCCATGCAGGCCGCCGACCGCGGCTTCGCCGACGTACTGACCATGACCTTCCCCGCCGCCAAGGCCCTGGAGGCCCGCCGCGCAGGGGCCTACGAGGGATTCCTCCGCCTCATCGACCGGGCCAAGGACACCGGCCACCTGCGCGCGGACTTCGTACCGGAGGACCTGGTCATCCTGCTCATGGCCAACGCCGGCGTCGTCGCCGCCACCGGGGACGACGCCCCCGATGCATGGCGCCGCCTGGTCGGCCACATGCTGCGCTCCTATGCCACCCCCGGCGCACCCCTCCCGCCACCGGCCGGCGCTCCCGCGCCCACCGCCCTGTATCGCGCCATGGTCCGCCTCTCGCGCACCGGCGGGGATGTTTCCTGACGGGCGCCGCGTGGCCCTCCCGGCGGCGAAGGTGTTGCCACGCGGGACGAGGCCGACGGGGTCAGCCGGCAGGGCGCCAGGCCGGGTCGGGGCCGGCAGAACCGCGCTGAGCAGGCCGATCGTGGTGGTTGCCCCCGGACGGTGTCGCTCACCCCGGGTACGCGTGACGCCCGGTCGTGGCGAGGGTGGAAAACCCGGCTTCCTCAGCCAGGGCCGCCCAGTGTGGAAGAGCCGAGGCGGTGACGTCGTGCACCTGATTCGGCCGGGGCCGATCCGGCTGGCGGGGTTCAGGCGCCCTTCTCGACCAGCGCCTTGAGCAGGGGCAGGGTCTTCTCGATGCCTTCGGCGTCCCGCCGCCCCCAGGCGGAGCCCGCCACGCGCTCTCCCCACGGCGAGGTGGTGAAGTCGCAGGTCTCGGTGACCAGGGTGCCGCCCTCGACCTCCTGGAGTTCGTAGCGCCAGCGGTGCCGCCCCGGGTGGGCCCAGGCGATGCGGCGGTTCTCCTCGTACTCCACAACGGTGTTCGTCACCTCGTACGGCACGTCGAACAGCACCATCGAGACGGTGAAGTCCGCGCCCGGGGTCAGGCGTCCGGGGCCGGTGACGAGGTCCGTGACCGTGCCGGACCCGTCGAAGCGGGCGTGCCGGCGCGGGTCGGCGATCACGTCGAACACGGCCGCGGGAGGAGCGGCGACCACGATGCTCCGTGCGATCATCATCTCGGGTGCGAGCTTGTCGCCCTTGCCGGCGATCCGCGCCTCCACCGCGCCGAGCCGCTCCACCTCCACCCGTACCGTGTCACCGGGCGTGAGGTAGTCGCGGTGCTCGGACAGTTCGAGGATGCATCCGGTGCCGACGGCGCCGCCGGCGATGATGTCGCCGGCCCGCAGCGTGGTGTCCCGCGAAGCGTGCGCCAGCAGTTCGCCGAACGACCAGTGGATCTCGCTCCAGGTGCCACCTCCGTACAGCTCGCCGTTGACGTAGCCGTTCATCGTGAGCGCGTAGCCCTTGCCCGACCGGCAGGGCTCCAGCTCGTCGGGCGTGACCAGGTACGGGCCGAGGCTGGTCGCGGTGTCCTTGCTCTTGGAGGGGCCGAAGACGAAACCCATCTCCCGGGCGGCGAGGTCGCGCGCGCTCCAGTCGCAGTAGACGAGGTACCCGGCGATGTGGCTCTCGGCCGTGGCCGCGTCGAGGTCGGAGCAGTCGTCGGCGATCACGGCCGCGACCTCGACCTCGTAGTCCCAGGCCCGCGTCCCCGCCGGGACGGGGATGTCGTCGCGCGGGCCCCGGATGGCGGCCGGGTTCGAGAAGTAGAAGATCGGCTCCTCGTACCAGAGCGGGCTGATCGTGCCGTCGCCGCCGGCGGCGGCTCCCGCGTTGCCGACGTGCCGTTCGAAGGCCGCGAAGTCCCGGACCGACGGGGGCACGGGAATCGGTGCCAGGAGCTCCGCCCAGGCCAGATCGACGATCTCGGCCGGGTTCGACGTCACCAGGGCGGCGGCCGCCTCCAGCCCTTCGCCGGAACGCAGCACGTCCAGCAGCGTGTTTCCTGGAGTGTGTCCGAGGATCTTGCCTCCCCACACCAGCCCGCAGCGCTCCGATCCGTCGGACGATCGGTAACTGACCCACTTCATCGTTCAGGACTTCTCGATCTCTCGGCCGGCCGCGGCACCGCCCGCGCGAACGTGCGTACTTCCTCGACGAACAGCGCCGGCTGCTCGAACGCCGCGAAGTGGCCGCCGGCGGGGATGTCGTCGTTGAAGTAGCGCAGGTCGTGGTAGGCGCGTTCGGCCCAGATCCGCGGGGTGCGGGTGAGCTCGCCGGGGAAGGCGCTCACGCCCACCGGCAGGTCCAGCTCGGTCAGGCCGAGGAGCTCGCGGGCGTACTCCCAGTACAGGCGGGAGGACGAGGCGGCCGTCCCGGTCAGCCAGTACAGGGAGATGTGGTCGAGCAGCTCGTCCAGAGTGAACGCGCCGGGGGCGGCCCAGTCCAGGAACTTCTCGTAGATCCAGGCGGCCTGCCCGGCCGGGGAGTCGGTCAGGGCGTAGCCGATGGTCTGCGGCCGGGTGCGCTGCAGCAGGTGATAGCCGGAGTGCACGTGGGCGAACACCTCACCCTGGGCGATGGCCGCGGCCTCTTCGGGAGTCGGCTCGTCGCTGACCGGCGGCAGGGCGAGGAACTCGGGGAAGTTGAGGTGGACAGCGCGCAGGCCGGCCGGGCGCTGCTTGCCCATGCGGGTGGCCACCACGCCGCCCCAGTCGCCGCCCTGGGCCAGATAGGAGTCGTACCCGAGGCGCTCCATCAGCACCGCGTAGGCGGCGGCGATCCGGTCCGGGGTCCAGCCGCCGGCGCTGGGTGCCTCCGAGAAGCCGTAGCCGGGCATGGACGGGATGACGACGTGGAAGGCGTCCCGCGCGTTCCCGCCGTGCGCGACCGGATCGGTCAGCGGGCCGATCACCTTCAGGAACTCCAGGAACGAGCCTGGCCATCCGTGCAGCAGCAACAGGGGCGTCGCGTTCTGGTGCGGTGAGCGGACGTGCGTGAAGTGGATGCCGAGGCCGTCGATCGTGGTACGGAACTGGCCGAGGTCGTTCAGGTGCCGCTCGATCCTGCGCCAGTCGTAGCCGGTGGCCCAGTGATCCAGCAGCTCCCGCAACCGGACGAGCGGCACGCCCTGGCTGCCGTCCGGCACGGTCTCCGGGCCGGGCAGGCGCACCCGGCTCAGCCGTTCTTTGAGATCGTCCAGCGCGCTGTCCGGGATGTCTATGTGAAACGGCAGGACGCCGTCCTGGAGATCTGTGTCTGCTTGCATGGTCTTCGGTTTCTCTCTGATCAGGTGCCGGCGCCCGGCCGGGATTTCCGGCGTCGAAGCTCGGCTTCAGGAGATTCACCATGGGGCCGCACCGCCCGCCGCGTCCAATGAAAGTTCCGGAACGGGTAATACGATTCGCGTATAACCACAGGGGGGGGTAGCCTGCCCGATGTGGCTGACGAGTTCCCCGCCCCCATCGACCTCGACCTGCGGCTGGTGCAGTGCTTCGTCGTCGTGGCCGAGCACCGGCACTTCGGCCGTGCGGCGGAGGCGCTGCACACCACACAGCCGTCACTGAGCCGTCAGATCCGGCGTCTGGAGCAACAGCTCGACGTCCGGCTGCTCGACCGCACGACGCGCGGCACCCGCCTGTCCGAGGCCGGGGAGGTCTTCCTGCCCCTGGCCACCGCGCTGCTGCGCTCCGCCGGCCAGGCCATGGCCCGCACCCGGGCCGCCGCCCGGCCGCGGGTCATCACCATCGGCTACACCCGCGGCCTGTTCATCACCCCGGCCGTACGCGCATTGCGGAAGGCGGAGCCGGAAGCGGAGGTCAAGACCCGCCTGCTGGCCTGGAACGACTCACGATCGGCACTCCTGGAACACCGCGCCGACGCGGTCGTGACCCGGCTGCCGTTCGCCACCGACCAACTCCGCGTCACGGTCCTCTACGACGAACCCCGCGTCCTGGTGGTACCGCTCGATCACCCGCTCGTCGGCCGGGAATCGGTCACGCTCGACGACATCGCCGACGAGCCGATCCCCCACGTACGACAGTCCGATCCCCTGCTGAACGCCTACTGGCGCATGGACCCCCGCCCCGACGGGCGCCCGGCACCGGACGGCCCGCTCGTGGAGGACCTCGAGGACAAGCACGAACTCATCGCCGAGGGACAGGCCGTGGCCATCGGCCCGCCCCTCGACCACGCCACCGGCCTGCACCCTGGACTGACCACCATCCCGCTGAGTGACGTCGAGCCGAGCCAGGTCGTCCTCGCCACACGTACAAATGATCGAAGCCGCCTGGTCGCGGCCTTCCGCAAGCACGCCGAGGCCCAGCTGCGAACGCATCGGAGCCACGCCGTGCCGGCATCAGCCGTCACCGGGGCTTGACGGTCGATCCTCGGCTCCCGCACCGCCCACCTCGCTCCCGAGGAGCGTTTCGGGCACGGCCTCGATCGTGTCCTGGATGCCATCGCCGCGCTCGTCGCGGGACAACCCCGCGATCAGCCCCCAGGCCCATGATCGCGTGAGTTCAGCCCAGGTCGGGGTGCGGGATGTAGCGGTCGGGGCGGAGGACGGCCAGTGCGGCCTCGTCGGCCATGAACGTGTCCATGTCCGCGATCCGCCACCCCGCGCCCAGCAGCACCGGCACGAGCGGATGCGTCCCCGGCACCGCCACCTGCGCCGCGGGTGGAGCGGCGGCGGTCAAGGTGGCGAGGACGGCCTGGGCGCAGTCCTGCGGCGTGATCCCTCCGGCCGGCCCTACCGTCAGCCGGTCCCCCGACAGGCGGGCGAAGGCGTAACCGGCGTCCGTCGCGTGCACCGTGACACCGGGGATCGCGGCGTACCACGTGAGCGTCTCCGTACGCGCTCCGCCCGACACGGCGGCGTCCAGCGAGGCCACCTCGTCCGGCCCCACCGTCCTGACCGGCGGGCCGGGCGGGACTTCGAGCGGCCCGCCGGTGAGGTAGAGCAGCGGGCACCACGGCCGCAGCCCGGACCGCGCGTACAGGGCGACCGCCCGGGGATCGGACGAGGCGAACGTCACCCTGGGCCCGGCCCCGCCGAGCAGCCGCGCCAGCAGGGCGCGGCCCACCCCGGACGACTGGTGGCCGGGCAGCACGAACAGGTCGCCCAGGTGGGTGACGTCGCCCCGGCGCAGGGTGCCGCCGAAGCCGGCGGCCTGCCCGGACGCGGCCGAGGCGACGAGCAGGGTGCCGTGGCGGCGCTCGGCGTCGAGGAAGTCACCGCCGTCGGGCCAGCCATCCAGGAGCCCGAAGTGCCGGGCCACCTGCCGGACGGCGGGCATGTCTCCCTCGGCCGCGGGCCGTACGCTCATGACGGGCATGACCTGATGATGCCGCAGCCGGGTCAGTGCGCGGGGCGGCGGACCACGTCGCCCGCCGGCAGCGGGCCGGCCTTCTGGGTGGCGGCGGACGGGTACTGGGCCGGGCAGTGCGTTCCGGTGGCCGGGGGCCTGCGGATGATCAGGTAGGTTTCGACCAGTTCGCGCGCGCAGGTGCTGTTGCGGAACTGGCCGTGGCCGACGCCGTCGTACTCCAGGACGACCGAGCGGGGGATCTGGCCGGCCGCCGCGTAGTTCCATGCCTTGGGCGTGCCGACGTCCGCGCGCGCCTTGACGACCAGGGTCGGCGCGGTGGGCGTGATGTCGAGCCTGTGCTGGGGGTTCGACACCTTGCCCTGCCAGTTGAGGCAGGTCAGTACGTCGCTCCAGAACGGTGACAGCCGCGTGTGCGGGGCCAGCTTCCTGAGCTTGCGCTGGTAGGCGTCGAGTTCGGCGAAGCCGCTGACGTTCCAGGACCAGTCCGAGCACCAGATGACCGGGTAGGCGTAGTTGACCGGCTCCGCGAGCGCGGCGGCGCGGGCGGCGGGCTGCTGGGAGGCGAGCGCCTTCAGCCGCTCGGCCAGCGGGAACCAGTTCGCCGCCGGGTTGTACATGGCGTCGAACAGCTCCATGCGCAGGCTCTCGGCGGACAGGGCGCCACCCGAGTCGGGGTCGGCGAGCTCACCGGCCTCGGCCTTGGCGAACAGGCCGTCCCAGACGGCGGTCACGTCCTGGTCGTGCAGCGCGCAGGCGGCGGTGTCCCGGCACCAGGCGGCGAACTCCTCGAACGACTCCTCCAGGTCCTCGGTCGTCGTCTTCAGGTAGGCGTAGGGCGAGGTGATGCTGTGGTCCATGTTCGAGTCGATGGCCATGGCCCGGAGGTTGCCGGGGAACAGCTCCGCGTACTGCTGGCCGACCTGGGTGCCGTACGAGATGGCGAAGAAGCTGATCTGGCGCTCGCCGAGCGCCGCCCGGATCGAGTCCACGTCGCGCGCCACCGTCGTGGTGTCGACGTGGTCGAACAGCGGGCCGGTGCGCTCGCGGCAGTTCTGCGACAGCTTCGCGTTGAACGCCAGCCAGGCCCGGTACTCCGTCTCGTCGGCCGGGTAGGTGGCGGGCGTCCGGTCGACCACGTCCTCGTCGCACAGGATCGGGGTGCTGCGGCCGACGCCGCGCGGGTCCACGCTGACGATGTCGAAGTACTGGCGCAGCGGGCTGCTGTCGGGGATGGCGGCCCGGTTGAGGATGTACGCGTTGATCCCCGACCCGCCGGGCCCTCCCGGGTGGACGAACAGCACGCCCTTCCGCTTGGCCGGGTCGAGTGCCTTGAGCCGGCCGATCGCGAGATCGATGGCGGGCCCCGCCGGGTCGGCGTAGTCGAGCGGCACCTTGATGGTGGCGCACTCGCCCGTGTACGTGGTCCCGCAGGTGGCCCAGCCGATCGCGGACGGCTCCGCCGCCGCCGGCGTGGCAGCCCCCGCCAGTTGCCACGTCAACGCCAGCCCCGCCAGCGCCGCGGTGAACAGTTTCGACCTCACATGCTTCCCTTCCGCTGCCCATGAGCTTCTCGGAAGCGCGCGCCGGCGGACCGGCGGGCTTTCCGGGCGCGTCACGCGCCGCTCGGCTGACGGGCCGAAACTAGGGCCGGGGACGGGTGCGGCGCATCCGTCACATGACCTGGTCCGGGCTTCCGGCCGGGGGCGAGGTGAGCTTCCACAACCAGCCGAGAGGGCGCAGGCCCAGCCGCTGGGCGACGCGCTGGGAGGAGTGGTTGCCGGCGCTGGTGCTGTAGAACAACAGGAGCCCCGGCAGGAGTTCCGACCAGGCCGCGGTGGTGGCGGCAGCGAAGCCCCGACCGCGGTACGCGGGCGAGGTCCAGGTCCCGGCCTCCGCCCCGGACGGGGTGAGGCGGGAGGTGTGGCAGAGGGCCACCACCTGACCGCCGTCGGCGATCATCGCCCAGGGGGCGCCTTCGTCCCCGGCGACGAGGTCGTCCCATTCGTCGGCCCCCCAGTCGTCGGGCCGGGCCAGCGACCATGCGAGCCGGACGTGATCCGCCGAGTCCGACCTGAGAACCTCGGCCGCGACGCCGGCCCGCACGGGCGGGTCCACGAGATAGGTCGGCCCTCCCGAGATCGACACCGCTTCGCCGCCCAGGAGTTCCCGGCAGTCGTCCAGCACATCCGGAGGCGCGCCCGGGCCGGAGATCAGCGAGAGCAGTCGCGCGGCGGTCTCGCCGGGGACGCCGCCCGCGACGGCCGCGGTCATGCCGTCGGCCGCCACCCCGATCACCAGGCTCTCCGGGCCGGGCAGCCGGCCGCGCTCGTCGAGGCGCCAGATGACGCCCAGCTCGGCCCTGAGCAGGTCGACATCCCGCGTCCCGCCGCATCGATCCGTCACGAGTGCCCGCACCTCAGGCTCAGAAGGGCTGGAGAGGTTGTGGCCAGGCGGCGTCGTCCCACCACGGTGTTTCCGCCTGGCCACGAATCCCGGCACGACCGCCGCGATGTCCACGCGGTCTTACGTGCGGCGGCCGGGCACCGGACGTTCCGAAGGTATGAGACACGCCAGAGGGCCGAATCTGTCAGGTGACCGGTGTCTCACGGGCCGGGCGGCTCGTGCCCTTGGTGACAGCAGGCGACGGCGGCGGAAGAGCGACCCAAGCGACCGGTTGTTCCGTATCGGTAGACATACAGGCGAGCCGATCACGAATGTTTCACCGGGAGGATCCGGTCGAGCCAGTCGCACACCTCCTGGGCCAGCCGGGTCGGGTTGTTGATCTGGCAGTGGGCGTCGGCGCCCGTGGCGGCGTCGAGCTCCAGCAGCGTCTTGCGAGGCGACGGCAGCGCATGATGCCAGCTCCGTACCTGCTCGACGAGAGCGGGCGACTCCCCGAGGCCGACGACGGACAGGAACGGGCACGTGACCTGGGTGGGGTCGGCCGTGAAGGTGGCGAGCAGGCGGGCGAACTCGACCGGCCCCGCCAGGCCGGAGCGCCACAGGTACATCTGGAAGCTGTCCTTCATCGCCCCCTCCGCGGCCATCCGCTCCACCACTTCCACGGGCAGCAGCGACCCGAAATCGGAGATGGGCGTCGTGGCGGCCGCCGCCGCGATCCGCCGCTCCGACATGACGGCGCGGCTGACCATGTAGCCTCCGCCGGAGAAGCCGATGATGGCGAGCGTGGCGGGGTCCTGGCCGTAGGCGTCGATCAGATGGTCGACGACGGCGCCGACCGGGCGCTCGGTCTCGGCCATCAGGTGCAGGCCACGCAGCGGGGTGCTGCCCTGGCCGGGCAGGTCCGCCATCACCGTGGTGTAGCCGCGCCGCCAGGCGTTCAGGCCGATCAGGTGGTACATGTCCTCCCGGCCGCTGTCGCCGCCGCCGATGACGATGAGCGTGGGGGCGCCGGGTCCCGCGTCGAGCCGCAGCCCCGGCAGGGACGCGCCCTCGAACGGCACTTCGAGGTACTCCAGGGGCAGGTCCAGCAGCGTGACCGCACGCTCGAACGCGGCCTCGTACTTGCCTATCAGCCGGTTGAATCCGTCGCCGCGCCCGGCGAACTGCCACGCCTGCCGGTAGCAGTAGTAGGCCTTCATCATGACCTCACCGGCGCTGCGCCGCCGCCCGTCCACCTCCCAGCGGTCGGCCAGGTCACGCTGGGCGTCACCGTAGCGTTCGAACTCTTCCGTCCAGCTCGCGGTGTCGCCGTCGGAGATCCGGGAGGCGACGTGGTGGAGCTCGCCGGCGTCGAGCCCGCCGGTCTTGGCGGCTCCGGCGGACCACTGGAAGATGAAGTCCATGTCCCGGTCGTCGAAGCGGTACCGGATCGGATTGCTGCGCTGCACCGTCTCGTCAGTCATGCCGCCGACGCTAGGCCCGGCACCTTCGCGACGATGAGGACGGAACACGCCGGGAGGGGGACCATTCACGCAAGGGAGCTTCGATACTCCTGAGGTGAGCTCCCGTGGACGCGCCTGAAGGCCCGCCGAAAGGAGCGCGCGTCGGCGTAGCCCAGCCGGGCACCGATCGCCGCGACCGGCATGCCGCCGCCGGACAGAAGCTCCGCGGCCAGGCCCGCGCGCGCCGTCTCCAGTTCCCGCCGCCAGCTCGTCCCCTCCTCGTTCAGCAGCTGCTGCAGCCTGCGCGGGCTGATCGCGAGGCTGTGCGCGGCCGCCCGCAGGGTCGCCCGCTCGTGGTCGAGCCCGGCGGCGAGGAACGAACGCACCCGATCCCGCCACGGCCCTGCCTCCGGCGACCGCAGCCGGGTGACGGTCCGGCGGAGCAGGTCCGCCAGAGCAGGATCGGCGCCGGGCAGCGGGCGTTCGAGGTCGCGGCGGCGGAAGGTGAGCGTGTTGGCGTCCTGCCCGAACTCGATCAGCTTCGTGCCGTACGCCGCCGCGAGATCACGGTGGCGGGGCGGCGCGGGCATCGCCATCCCGATCCTCACGGGCCGGACCGGGGCGCCCACCGCCGCTCTCGCGAGGGTCAGCTGCCAGCCCAGGGCGGCGCTCGCGGGATGCCGGTTCTCCTCCATCGCCGGCATCCGCCGGGTCAGGGTGACCAGGTCGCCGCTCGTGCCCATCTCGTACGACCCGCCGGTCGTCACGACGCCGATGTGCCGTACGACGCTGCCGAACGCCTCGGCCAGCGTGCCCGACGACAGGAACAGGAAGTCGAAGAGCGCGAACCGGCCCGGCTCGTACGACAGCCCCAGATTCACCCCGAAGTCGGGATCGCCGACCGCGCGGGCGGCGCGGTTCCACAACTCTGTCACGGCCTCGGCCGGGACACGGGAGCCCGGCTCGGGATCCGCCGCGACGTCCAGCCCCGTCTCTCCGACGAGGCGCCTGGGGTCTGTGCCCGCACGGGCCACGGCCGTCAGCAGGACGTTGACCACGGACGCGGTGAGGCTGCCCGCCATTCCTTTCCCCCCATTCAGCCGGACACCAGGTAGCGCTGCACGGGTCGCGGCCCGGTCATAGCCATCGGCTGCGAAGAATCATGGCTTTGGTCTCGCATGATGACCTTCTCACCCCCACAAGTGTAGGCCAACATGTGTTGGCTGGGACGAGGCCGATACCACGGGTCTGGCCGCGACGAGTAGTGCCGCACTGAGCCGCGGCCGTGCCCGCCGGAGGGAATCCTTGACCTCAGCCGTCGTGGTGAACGGCCTCGGTCGCGGCCACGAGCCGGTTCCGCCCACGCGAAGGGAAGGGCGGTGCGGCAGGCAAGGGCGGTTCAGCAGGCAAGGCGGCGCGGCGGGCGAGGGCGCGATAATCCGGCCGGGCGAAGTCGGCCGTGGCGAAGAAACGTCTCCCTACTTCTGCGCGGCGGCCGGTACGTCCCGGCGGCGGGTGAATACGCGCGTGATGCCGCCGTTCTCCTCGGTGATGTCCCGGACGTGCTCGAAGCCGATCCTGTCCAGCACCGCCAGCGAGGCGCTGTTGGCCGCCGCCACGGTGGCGTGCACCTCCTTGAGCCCCAGGGTGTCGAAGCCGTAGTCGACGATCGCCCTGGCCAGCTCCGTTCCCAGGCCCGAGCCCCACACCTCGGGGGTCAGCGCATAGATGATCTCGTGGCCCTGGACCGTGTCGGTGCGCTTGATCTGCGCGAGGGGTGCCGTTCACCGTCCTCGGTGACCGGCTCGCCATCCCGGGCGCGGTCAGCGTCCAGCAGTACGCGAGTGCCATCGGCAAGGCATCCATGGCTGACGACCCGCCCACGCCGGCGATGGAGCTGCAGTTCATCGAGGGCGCCCCGGACGGCTACTGCGATGCTGTGACCGGAGTTTGTACGGTGCCCGGGGCGGCAACCCCCGAGTTCGCCACCGGCTCCGAGATCCGCGACGGCGGAGCGTGGGGCTGTTGAGCGTCCGCAGGGGCGGCACCTGCCGCGGTTCGCCGGGCGCAGGCAGATTGCCTGCGCCCGGCAGCGTGTGACCGGCTATCACTCCCTGGGGAACGATCACTGAGAGCACAAGGAGTCGGTATCTCTTTCGGCGCACATGACCGGTCCCCAAGAAGCCCGTTGACGCTAGGCGTTGAGACTAGGGGCACTTGCCGAAGCTGTGAATCTGTCAAGCGACTGGTCCGAGCTCCACACGAGGGGTCCTTCGCGCTGCCAGAAGCAGTGCCGGACACCGTACGGGGGGCCGCCCGGCTGGTGATCTAATGCGCAGATGGAGATCTCCCCGAACGGCGAGACAGCGGTCACCGACCCGTGGCCCGGATATTTCGACGATCTCGGGCACCCGGGTGCCCGTCGTATAGGCGCGGGCGTCGAGGGTGTCGTCTACAGGCTGGGCGGCGGCGTGGTCGCCAAGGTGTGGACCGGCCGGCCACCGTCCGACGTCATGCACCAGGTGTACGCGGACATCGCGCGGCATCGGCTGCCGTTCGCGACTCCCGAGATCATCGAGATCCGCCGGCACGAGGGTGTCGCGGTGACGTACGAGAAGGAGTTGCCCGGCGTCCCGTTGCGCGCCGATTCCGCGCACGAGCAGTACGAGCGCGAGCTGCCCGGCCACCAGCGGGACGCGTTGCTCACCGTTCTGCGCGGCCTCGCCTCGGTACCGGGCACCGACGCCATGCGCCGGTTGAGCGTTCAAGGTGACGATCGTCCGTTGTGGCAGGGTCATGACCGGTTCCAGGACGCGCTCGCGGCGCTGGTCGTCCGGGCCGTGACCCGGTCCGGCGCCCTGCTGGCCCCGTACGTGCCGGATTTCAGCGCGGGAGCCGACCGTACGCTGACCGCTCTGAAAGCGCTTCCGGACACCCCGGTCACAGCGATCCACGGCGATCTCGTCCCGCCCAACATTCACGTCGATGCCGCGGGCAGGCCCGTCACCGTACTCGACTTCGGTTTCTACACGACCGCGGGAGATCCGGCCTTCGAGGCGGCGGTCACCGCGGCCATCTGGGACATGTACGGGCCCCATGCCGAGGAGCACACTGCCGAGCTCACCCGGCTGTTCGCCCGGGAGCTCGGCCACTCGCCTGCCGCCCTCGCTGTCTACCAGGCCGTCTACGCGCTCACCACCTTCGACCTGTTCGGTGTGGACGACAGCGAGGGGCATTTCCGGTGGTGCGCCTCCCAGCTACGCCGCAACCCGGTGTTCCTCGGCCGGGCTTCGTGATCTGATCGGGCCGGGTGGCGTTCGCCACCGTTCGCATGCGCGGCAGGGGCCGTCAGCGTACCGGACGGTAGCGGTCGAGGACGGCGTGTACGGCGCTGCGGATCGCGGCGGCGGGATCGTCCGGTACGCCGGTGGTTAGGGCCGTGAAGAGAATGCCTGTCGCGTGCGTTTCGAGCAGCATGGCGTCGTCGCCGGAGATGCCGATCCCGGCGGCACGGCACTGGCGGACGATGAGGTCGCGCCGGGCGCCAAGCGCCTTGGCCAGGATGCCGCGCAACTGCGGGCTGCGGTTGCTCTCCAGATGCAGCTCGAACATGGCCAGCGGCTCGTGCCGGTTCTGCGCGAGCGTTGTGATCATGGCGGTGGAGAGCGCTTCCCCGAGGTCGCCGGGAGCGAGCGGTCGTACGGTGTAGCCGGTGACGCGAGCGTCAAGACGGCGGGTCACCTCCTCGATCACGCCGCTCATCAGCGCGTCCCGGGTGCGGAAGTAGCGTGAAGTGGTGCCTGGCGGGAGGCCCGCGGCGGTGTCGACGGCGCGGTGGGTCAGTCCGCGTGAGCCCAGCTCCGCGAGGACGGTGATGGCGGCGCCGGCGATGTGTTCGCGGCGTCGCGGGTTGGGCGGTGGCACGGTCTTGTCGCTCTCCCGTCTTCCTGCGCTACGTGCACGTCACATCATTTCAGCGGACGTCCCCCGCACTCCTTCCTTTCGCTACGGTTGGAGCGCTACATTCATAGCGAATCATGAAGGAGTCAAGATGCCGCCGCCTCCCCCTGCCCTGTCCGGGCCCTACCTGCTCGTCACCGTGAGACCGTGACCGGACCTCATCCGCGCCCACGCTGGCTCAAGCCGATGAACGCGCTGGTCACCGCCTTGCAGCGACTGGGCCTTCCGCTGGGAGAAATGCACCTCCTGACGGTGACCGGACGCAAAAGCGGCGTGCCGCGGACCACCCCCGTGGCGCCCATCACCCTGGACGGGAACCGATACCTCATCGGCGGTTTCCCCGGTTCGCACTGGGCTGCCAACGCGCGCGCCGCGGGCCAGGGCATCCTCTCCCGAGGCCGCCGCAAGGAGCACGTCCGCTTCGTCGAACTGTCCACTCAGCAGGCCCGCCCGGTGCTACGCGCCTACCCGGCCGCCATGCCGGCCGGGGTGGCCATGATGAGCCGCGTCGGAGTGGTCTCCGAAGGGACGCCTGACGAATACGAGGCTCTCGCCGGCCGCTGTGCGGTGTTCCGGCTCGAACTCTTGCACTGATTGAAGCCTGCTGGGCAAGAGCCGCCTGCCCCTGGGACACCGGGAGCAGGCGTACGCCCCCTGGACCCCTCTAGTACCAACGCCGTTCAGTTAGGGCTTGCCGATCAATAACATGCTGGGTTGATCTGGTCTGGTGTGAGCGCGCCGATGTCAGTTGCGTGCTGAATGAACGCGGTGGGGGTTGCCAGGCGGAGTCCGGTGGGCTGTGGCGTGTAGCCGATCATGGTAAGCAGAGGGCGAGTCAGCCGGATGATGTTGTGGGCGCTCTGCTGGGTGATGCCGAACAGCTTCGCCAGGGTGCGCTGGGGCACGGAGAAGCGCTGGTAGACGATAGTGAGCGCGGCGCGGTCAGTGAGGTCAAGGACCGCTTTGCGTCCGGTGCCCGACGCGGCTTGCCGGATGCCGCCGCGACGGTGGTGTAACGCTGCTTCCCGTTGAGCGTGGCGCGCCACGTCCAGCTTCGCGATCAGTTCGTTCCAGTGGGTCTGGTCCAGGCCGGTGAGGGCGGCATGCTGCAGCCATGTCCGGTCCGGGTGTTCGTGCTGCCCAGTCTGATCATCAGGGCTGACAAGCTGGTCGGCGGCGATGGGATGCAGGGTGTAGTTCCAGTCGCCGTGCCAGTCGTGCCGGGTCAGGGGCAGGGCCTTCATCTGCTGGTCGCTGACCGTCACGCCGGTCTCATAGCCGCTGGCGTCGAGCTCGGCGCGAACGGTCATCCCGGTAGCCGTGGTGGTCGCAGCGATGGCGTTGACGATGACTTCGTGGCTGGTCAGCGGCCGTCCTCGCCAGTTCATCGTGATGTGGGAGAAGTGAACCGGCCCGACTTTGATGGAGACCTCAACGGTTGATTCTGGCGGGTTCCCTGGGTTGGTGTTGAGCGTAGTAGAGAGCCTCGTACTCCTCTGGTGGCAGGTGTCCGATTGCTGAGTGCAGGCGGGTGGCGTTGAACCAGTCGACCCATTCGGCGGTGGCCAGCTCGACGTCGGCCAGGCTTCGCCAGGGCCCTCGGGGCTTGATCAGCTCGGTCTTGTAGAGGCCGATCTGCGATTCCATCAGGGCATTGTCGAGCGCGTCGCCGACGGTGCCGATGGAGGCGTCGATCCCGGCCGCCAGCAGATGCGTGGTGAACCGGAAAGACGTGTATTGACTACCGGCATCGCTGTGGTGGATCAGCCCCGGCTCGACCGGCCGACCGATGCGCTCGCGCCGCCACAGGGCCATGTCCAGGGCGTCGAGTACGAGCGTGGTGTGCTTGGTCAGCGAGGCGGCCCACCCGACGACGGCCCGGGAGTAGACGTCCACGACGAAGGCGACGTAGACGACGCCGCACCAGGCCGCCACGTGCGTGAAGTCAGCCACCCAGGCGGCGTTCGGCCGAGTCGCGGTGAAGTCGCGCTGGAGCCGGTCGGCCGCCCGCTCGTGACCGGGGTCGGCGACGGTGGTACGCACCTTTTTGCCGCGCCGGACGCCTTGCAGGCCGAGGGCGCGCATGCGCCGTTCGACAGTGCAGCGGGCCACCCGGTGCCCTTCGCGCTGGAGTTGATGCCAGATCTTGCGGGCGCCGTAGACGCCGTAGTTGGCGGCATGGATGCGCTGAATGTGCTCGTCCAGTTCGGCGTCGCGCAGGGCGCGGGCCGAGGGTGGGCGGTTCTTGGCGGCGTAGTAGGTGCTGGTGGAGATGGGGCAGCCGTGTTCGGTCAGGACACGGCAGATCGGCTCGACACCGAACACGTCGGCGTGCTGGTCGATGAAGGTCACGAGTGCGTGTGTGGCCGGTCGAGCTCGGCCGCGAAGAAAGCCGGACTTAGATTCAAAGAGTCAAAGCAACACATTGGGCCGGCGTTCGGTAGCCAAGGCACTTGCGGGGACGGTTGTTCAGTCGGGCGGCCAGGGCATCAAGGTCGGCTTGGCTGTACAAGCTCAGGTCGATGCCTTTCGGCAGGTATTGCCGGATCAGTTTGTTCGTGTTCTCGTTTGTACCCCGCTGCCATGGGCTGCGTGGCGCCGCGAAGTAGACGTCGACGCCGGTCGCTTCGGTCAGCAGCCGGTGGCCGGCGAGTTCCATGCCGCGGTCCCAGGTCAGGGTGCTGCGCAGGCGAGCATCCATCCGTGAGAATGCCTGCTGCAGGGCAGGGATGACCGTCGTGGTGTGACGGCTGGGGAGCGCGACCATGGTCAGGTAGCGGGACTTGCGGTCGACCAGCGTCGCGATCTGGCTGTTCTTGGCTCCGACGATGAGATCGCCTTCGAGGTGGCCGAGCTCGGTCCGGGCGTTGGCTGCCTCAGGCCGTTCCTCGATCGGCCGTGCCCCTGTGATCTGGGAGCGCCACTAGCCCTTGACCGTGTTCTTCTTGTTCTTGCGGATGGGACGGCGCGTGCGCAGCTTGGTGCACAGCTCACGCGGGATCAGCTTCCAGCGGGTCGTGTAGATCGCGCGGTAGATGCTTTCGTGGCTGATCCGCATGAGCGGGTTGCCGGCGTGCATCAGCCGCAGGTGTCCCACGATCTGCTCCGGGGACCACTCGTTGTCGAGCAGGTCGATCACCAGCTGGCGCAGTACCGGGTTGTCCTGCAGGGCGGACGGTTTCGGGCGACGTGCCTGCTCTTGAGCGCGTTGCTCGGCGGCGACCGCACGGTACTTCACCCGGCCGCCGTTGCGGGCGACCTCCCGGCTCACCGTGGATGCCGGGCGGCCGATCGACACGGCGATCGAGCGTAACGAGGCTCCAGCTTCGAGACCGCGAGAGATTGATTCCCGCTCCTCGGCACTCAACCGGTCGGTCCGGCGCACCCGCGCGGCCGGCGCGATGCCGCCATGGTGCTTCAGTACCGTGAAAACCGACCCTGGAGGCTTGCCCAGTGCCCGGGAGATCATGCTGATGGACTCCCCTGGCTTTGAACGACCCTTCCGGCCCCAAGGGAACGAGTCTTCTGGCCCCAGTAGGCGATCTTGAACGCGACCGACGAACGACTCTTTTGGCCCCAGGCTCGGCACTACGTCATCAGTGGGGGAGGCACTACCGCGGGCGCCTACGGTGGGTGCAGTCGCTCCGTAACGCGTTCGTCGACCACTGGGTGGGGCCTACATCTACGCCGGCCAGGCGGTGGGGCTCGTGCGCGAGCGGCGCACGGCCGCGACGTGGTGGCCGAGTTCGACGGGGGCGGAAAAGCTGTTGCGCCGCTTCGCCCCCGGCGGTGTCTGAGCGGGTCCGCTCCGCTTCGTGCTCTTGCTGCCAAATTTCCGGAATGTCAGGTGCGCCAGGTGGCGATGGGACACATTGATCACCATGTCTGCCTCCTTTATGCCTTTTAAGAGGGTCGCGCTGGTGATCTGTATGGTCGTGTCAGCCCTTTCGGGATGCACCGCGTCCGGCGGCGGCTCCATCGCCGCCTCGGCGAAGCCTTTGTCGGCCATGCCGTTGTGCCGTGCCCCTCAGGGGGCCGCGTTCGACCAGCGCGCTGAGCATGCGATGTCCAGGCCGGGAGACGACGCGATCGAAGGAGTCCGCGTGGATCAGCTGCCCGGCGGCCTGACGCGTGGACTGGCCGTGCGCAGTGGTGGCGCCGATCCGGCGAGCGGCCCGAGACTGACCGTGTCGGGTCCTCCTTTGTCGTTGTGGACGTACAGTTACCGGTGGCGAGATCCTTCCCAGCGGCTCAGGTATCTGGAAGTCGAAGTGAGCTGCGGGGATGCCGCCCGCGACCTTCCTACGATCAGCGCGCTGCATGCGCGCAGCTCCACGGCCTACGCCTCCAGCTGTGGGTACGGGATCGAGACCGACGAATCACGGCGGTCCGTAAAGGGGAAACCCGCGGTGGCGTGGAGCCAGAGCTCGCAGTGCCATGCGGTGATGTGGCTGGAACGGCCGGGCGCGGTGATCAAAGTCGAGGCGAGCGAAGACCTGCGGGCCGAGCTGAGCGGCGTGGTCGACGGCATCCGGGTGACGGGCTGACACCTTCAGCGCGAGTAAGTGGAACCTGCTCCGATGCAGGGTGCGGACAATACCCCCAGGTTATTTCACAGATGGACGCAGATTGATCGTCAGCCCACGGAACGCTGCTCCGTGCGGGCGCGGGTCTGGGCCAGGCGGTAGGAGTCGGTGCCGGTCTCGATGATGTTGCCGCCGAAGGTGAGCCGGTCGACGATGGCGGCGCAGAGGCGGGGGTCGGTGAAGGTCTTGGTCCAGGAGGAGAAGGATTCGTTGGAGGCGATGGCCATGCTGTTCTTCTCCTCGCGCTCGGTGAGCACCTGGAACAGCAGTTCGGCCCCGCGCCGGTCGAGTTCCATGTATCCGAGTTCGTCGATGCATAGGAGGTCGACGCGGCCGTAGCGGGCGATGGTCTTGGTCAGCAGCTTGTCGTCGGCGGCTTCGACGAGCTCGTTGACCAGCTTGGTGGCTAGCACGTACTTGACCCGGAACCCGGCCATCGCGGCCTCGGTGCCCAGCGCGATCAGCAGATGGGATTTGCCGGTGCCTGAATCGCCGATCAGGCAGAGCGGCAGGCCCTTCTTCACCCATTCGCAGGTGGCGAGGGTGTGGATGGCGGCTGGGTCGATGTTGGGGTTGGCTTCGAAATCGAAGGTGCGCAAAGCTTTGTCGCGGGGGAAGCCCGCGGCTTTGATCCGGCGTTCGGAGCGGCGGCGGTTGCGGTCGTCGCATTCGGCCATCAGCAGCTCGGCCAGGAATCCGCGGTAGGTCATCTGGTCGCGGGCGGCGGCGTCGGCGAGTTCGGAGAACTGGCCGCGCAGGGTGGGCAGGCGCAGGTTGCGGCAGGCGGCGTCGATGGCGGCATCGGCGGCCGGTTCGGTCAGGCCGCGGTGACGAGTGGTCATGGCTGGACTCCTTAGCTGGTGGAGCCCTCGGCCGGCGGCCGGGGGTGGCGCAACAGCTGGTCGTAGGCGGCCATCGAAGGCAGCGGCCGGTTATCTGGTGGCAGCGCGGCCAGCCGCCGCTGGGTCAGTGAGATCACCCGGCCGGGCCTGCGCTCATCGGCGGAGGGCTGATCGTGCTGCTCAGCGGGTGGTTGAGCATCGGCTGCCCGGCGTGCCTCCAGCGCCACCGCGTCGGCGGTCAGGGCCCCAGCACGCAGTGCGGCGGCAATCCCGGCGACGACCTGCTCATGGGTCATGTGCCGGTGCAGCAAGAGCACTTCGATCAGAGCGCGGGTGCCGGCCGCGTCGCCGTGCGCTCGCCGGGCGGCCTCCCACCACGCCTCGTGCACCGGGGTGAACTTGCCCGTCGCCCGAGCCTGCTCCAGCGCGGTCGCGCCAGGCAGCGCGCCCGGCTTGCGCAGCAGTCCCTCCAGGTAGTGATCCAGATCCAGGCGTACCTGGCCGCGTGAGCCGAGCCGCTCGTGCCGGGCAACCTCGGTGCGGCCGTCGTAGACCACCAGCTCACACGCGTGCAGCAGAACCCGGACCTGACGGCCGATCAGGCGCACCGGCACCGAGTAGCGGTTCATCCGCACCGTGATCTGGCTGTAGCGGTCCACCCGCGGGGTGAACAACCGGCCCGTCTCGAAGTGATCGTCCGGCAGCGGCTGCAGCAACGGCTTTTCAATGGCGAAATACTCGCCCACGGTGCGCGCCCGCTCGCCGATCCGCCGCTGCTCGTCTTCCTCATCCCATAAGTCGATCTGCGCGTTCAGCTCCGCCAACGTGGCGACGACGGGCACCGGGACCAGCCGGTTGCGGCGGAAGCGCCCAACCTCTCCCTCCACTCCGCCTTTCTCATGAGCGCCGTCGATGCCCGGCCGGCAGTAGAAGACCTCGAGCCCAGCCCATGACCTGAAGGCGGTCCATCGGTCGGTCTCGACTCTGGCTCGTGTGAAGCCGAGCACTTGGGCGACGGCGGAGCTGAGGTTGTCATAGCGCACCTTGCCGCGCGGCACGCCGCCCAGTTGCTGGAAGGCGTGCACGTGGCCTTCGAAGAAGGCTTCCTGAGCTTGGGAAAGGAAGACGCGGTGGATGGCCTTGCCGGAGAAGGAGAGCCGGAAGACGAACAGATAGCACAGCGTGCGCACCCCGCCGAGCATGATGTAGACGTCCCCGAAATCGACCTCAGCCTCCTCCCCAGGACGGTGGTTCTGCGCGACGAACACGGGCGGCGGCCCGCGCCCCTCCTCGATCACGATCTCCGGCTTACGGCGTTTGATGTAGTCACGGATCCGGCCGTAGGACACGTTGTCCATGCCATGCTCGGCGACCAGCCGGTCGAAGATGCGTTTGGCGGTGTGCCGCTGCTTGCGCGGCGCATCCAGATCCGTGCGCAGGATCGCATCGATGATCGATTTGTAGGGGTCGACTACCGAACGGCGGGGCGGCATTGCCTTGCGCTCCGCAGGCCAGGGCGAGGTCAACGCCTCCCGCACCATCCGCCGGTGCACTCCGTACCTGCGAGAGAGTTCATGGATCGACAGCTTCTCGATGCGGGCGTCCCTGCGGATCGCCGCGAGAAGCTCGACCTTGGACCTCGGCTGCATGCGGGTCACCCGACTCTCCAGAGCACATCGATGCTCTCACCACAAGCCAGCCGCTGGGGCCACTTCTGACGAACACCCTCCCACCCGATTCCTCAGGCAGGGCCAGAGATCTCGTTCAACTGGGGCCAACGCTCCCGTTCACAGCCACTCCCCGGCGCGCCACCGTCGCCACAAGTCTTCTTTCATCGCGTCCGACATTCCCGGCCGACCCATCCGAGCCACGATCCACCCATCCACGAGCAGTGTTGCGTTGATCGTTTGAATCTAAGGATGCGGCCTTCAGGATCTCGTTGGCGCGGCGGAGTTCGGCGTTCTCGCGGCGAAGCCGCTTCAGCTCGGCCGACTCGTCGGTGGTGCGGCCGGGCCGGCTGCCCTCGTCGATCTGGGCCTGGCGGACCCAGGTGCGCAGTGTCTCCGCGGTGCCGATACCGAGCTTGGTCGCCACCGCGTTGATCGTGGCCCACTCGGTCGGGTAATCCGGCCGCACCTCGGCGACCATCCGAACCGCTCGACGGCGTAGCTCGGCGGGGTAGGGAGACTTACCTGGCATGGACTCGATCCTCTCAAGAGATCAAGTCTCCACCGAAACCGGGGCGATTCACTGCTCTTTGTTCGGGAGAGCGCGATCGTCGACCTGTACACCGCTGATTCCATGGGGGTCAGCTCTATCTGTGACGGACTGTGTTCCGACCATCGCATAACGATCGGCATGGTCTCGATCCGGATCCAGGTCTGACCACGTCGCCACCCGCAGATGGTGGGAGAATGCGCGCCACGTTGCTCGACGCGCAGCGGTGTCCTGCTCCTTCCTTCAACCTCCCTAATAGGCGCGGACACGCCACGCGCAATGAGGATGTGGGCCCGCCCTGACGGTGAACTGTCAAACGACCGGCGGCCTACACCTCCGCAGAAACTCGGCTCTCCACGGGATCCTGGTCATTCGACAGATTCCGACCGTGCGCATCCACATGATCGTAGATGGCGGACTGTTCCGTCGACGACCAGGTGGTGAACATGCACACGTACACCGAGATCGTGCACGCTGACGGCCGCGCGTTCAAGATGCCTATGTGGGTGCCGCGGAAGGGTACCGGCCCTGGTCTGCTGATGATCCATGAGATCTTCGGCGTGGGACCCTACATCTGGAAGGTCGCCGAGGATCTGGCCGCTCTCGGCTACGTCGTCGGCCTACCTGATCTGTTCTGGCGGCTGCCCCGCAACTGGACGACTGACCACGAAGCAGAAAGGTTTGCGCCATCAAGCAAGCGGAGCAACAGCTTCGACTTCAGAACCGCTGTAACCGACTGTGAGGCTGCTCTCAATCGACTCTCCCGCCTCCCACAGGTGACGGGCCGTACCGGACTGATGGGTTTTTGCCTTGGTGGGTCACTCGCGTACGCCGTGGCCGCCGTCAGCGAACCCACCGCGGTGGTCTCCTTCTACGGCTCGCTGGTGCCGGATCTCATCGAAATCCTCGATCCCGTTGCCTGTCCCTTGCAATTCCACTTCGGCGGCAACGATCCCTACATTCCGCGACACAGGGTGGCTGTTGTGCAAAGAGCCGCAGCCAGACAACCACTTGCCGAGGTCCACGTCCAGGAGAACGCCGGGCACGCCTTCCACAACTTCGAGGCATCCCAGTACTACAACGCACAGGCTGCCAATGCCGCGTGGCGGCTCACGACCAACTTCCTCAGCAGCATCCTGCTGCAATGAAGATCACCTAACGCTACCACCGATTATGGGCCAGAGCCGATATCTAGACAGCCCCGAAGGAGTCACTGCATGCCCGACGTCGCCCTGACTCTGGACCGCGAGCGTCCGTTCGACCCGCCCGACACGTTCATGGATTTGCAGGAGCGGGCGACCATGCACCGCATGACGTATCCTGACGGCCATCTCGGCTGGCTGGTCACCGGCCACGCCGCTGCCCGTAACGTGCTATCAGATCCGCGTTTCAGCAACCGGGTGGAACTCCAGCATGCGCCGGTTCCGAGCCTGACGGAAGTCTTCAAACAGGCGCGGGAGAAGAAGTTCCTGCCTCCTGGCCATTTCCTGCGCATGGACGCGCCCGAACACACACGCTATCGGAAACTGCTGGCAGGGCAGTTCACCGTCCGCAGGATGAACCAACTGTGGCCCAGGATCGAGGAGATCACCGAAGCCTGTCTCAATGAGATGGAGACAAGGGGGAAGCCCGCTGATCTGGTCCAGGCGTTCGCGCTGCCGATTCCTTCCTTGGTGATCTGTGAACTGCTCGGCGTCCCGTACGATGATCGCGCCCAGTTTCAAGCAGACACCAACGCGGCCCTCAGCATCGGCGAGAAGGCCGACGAGATGGTGAGCGCGGACAAGCGTCTCATCGCCTACCTGTACGACCTCATCCAGCGCAAACGAGCCGAATCTGGCGACGACGGCCTGCTCAGCGGGCTGATCGCGAGCGGCCAGCTGACTGATGAGGAACTCACCGGCGTGGCCTTCTTACTGCTGGTGGCCGGCCATGAGACCACCGCGAACATGCTCGCGCATGGCACATACGCTCTGCTGTCCAACCCGGAACAACTCGCTATGCTGCGCGCCGACTTCTCGCTGATGGAGAACGCGGTGGAAGAGCTGATGCGCTATCTCACGGTCTTTCAGTTGGGGCCGGTCAGGACAGCGCTGGAAGACGCCGAGATCGACGGCCACCTGGTGAAGAAGGGCGAGACGGTCACGATCCACCTTGCGGTGGCCAATCGTGACCCCGCGCGCTTCCCCGCCGGCGAGCACCTCGATGTGACCCGGTCCGCGGCCGGCCACCTGGGCTTCGGCCACGGTATCCACCAATGCCTCGGTCAGCAGCTGGCCAGGATCGAGATGCGGATCGGTTACGCAGCTCTGCTGCGCCGTTTCCCAGACCTGCGCTTGGCCGTAGCACCGGCCGACGTGGCGATGCGCACCGACATGCTGATCTACGGCGTGCACCGCCTCCCGGTTACCTGGTAGGGCGGGTGCCACGAGCCTGAGAACGACGCCCCATGGCCCGCCCCAGAAGGGGCACGGCGAGCGGTGCAGGCGATCGGCGATTGTCCTGCGGCCTTCTCCAACCGCTTGCATATGGGGTGACGATCAACTTCGTCGACGAGTACGGCCTGTACGACATTGACGACCGTCTGCGTTGTTGGCACTGGCACCTGCAATCCGCGACGCTGCTCCGTATATCAGAGCGCACCCTCGTTACGTGAATGCCCAGCCGCTCGTCACGGACATCATCGACGGGAGGGTGATGCTCCACGTTGTGGCCGAAGCCCTCCATCAGGATGGAACGAGCCCTGAAGGGTGCGTGCTGACTTGGACGCAGATGTACGTCTGGTCGGCGCAGTGCCCGGCTTCTCGGCGCCGATCCGGGCACGGTGCCGAGCCACATCGCCGTCGATGACGGTGACGAGATCCGAGAAGTGCAGGTGCCGGCCCTCGCAGACGGCGATGCCCATGAATCGAAGAACCTCCGCCCCCATACCTGCCCTGCCCGATCAGCATCAGCGTTTCCAATGAGGGCCTCGAAGGAATCGACTTGGACGTGTATGTGAGTTACTCGCTGTGGTGGCGGGGCAAGACGCAGGGGCGGCTGTACCTCGAGAACTGCCTGGATCGCCTGCACTGGCTCGGCTGGCGACGTCGAACTCATCCGTGACTACGGGGTTGCAAGTTAGGCCACCCATTGGCGGGTGGGCCAAGTTTCGAGCCGCCATGCGCTGTCCCAGAACATCCACTCGTATTCGGTCGCTCGTAAGAATGCCTCCACCATGCATCCGTACGTCGCGGCGTCGGCGAGAGCAGCCAGCCGGTCAACGATGGCCTTCGCCTGATCGACCGAGGCGGCGAAGGCGGGATCGGAATATGTGGCGATCCACGCCTGATACGGATGTTCGCGCCGCCCCGCCGTGCGCTCCAGGAGGACCGTACCGACATCCTGATACACCCAGAAACACGGCAGTGCGGCGGCGGCGATCACGGGCAGCGGGGCGGTGAGCGCAGTGGCCTGAAGGAAGGACGCGTACGCTAAACAGGTGGGTGAGGTGGTGATGTTCGCCATCTCTTCGATTTGCAGCCCGAATTCTTCGAGATATCGGCTGTGCAGGGCTCGTTCGACCGTCAGCGCTGTATGGGCAGCCTGGGCGAAGAAGGCAGCGTCGGCCATGTCCTGCGCACGTACCGATGCCGTCGCCAGCGTGTTGGCGTACGCCACCAAATATCGGCCGTCCTGAACGAGATAGAAGGCGAAACGGTTCCTGTCGAGGCTGCCGTTGCCGAGCGCGGCGTTGAACGGATGGTTGCGGATCGCGTCAAGCAGCTTGGCTGCGCGCGTCCAGACTTGGTCGCAGAACATACGTCTCTTTCTCGTCACCACAGAGCGTGGAAATGGTGTACGGGGCCATGTCCGCCCCCGATGTGCAAAGTGTCAGCGGCCTGCAGCGCGCCGGTCAGGTATTCCTTGGCCGCTCGCACGGCGCCGAGCCAATCCCCGTGACGCACACGCAGTGCTGCGATCGCCGAGGACAGGGTGCAGCCGGTGCCGTGGGTATGGCGGGTTGCGATGCGGGGGACAGCGATATCGACCGGGTCGTCACCGTCGCTGAAGACGTCTACGCAGACATCGCCGTCCAGATGGCCGCCCTTGAGCAGAACCCGCCTCGCCCCGAGAGCATGCAGCCGCCGTACCTGCTCTCGCATCTCCGCCACGGTGGCGGCCTGAGGCTCGCCGAGTAGGTCCGCCGCCTCCGGCAGGTTAGGCGTGATCAGGTCGGCACGCGGTAAAAGCACGTCGCGCAGCGCGGACACCGCATCGGCGGGCAGCAACCGGTCGCCGCTCTTGGCCACCATCACCGGGTCGAGCACCACGTACGGCGGTGAGAAGCGGTCCAGCGCCGCGGCCACCGCGCGTATGACGGCGGCCTCTCCCAGCATCCCGATCTTCACGGCGTCCGTACGAACGTCGATGAGCAGCGTGTTCAACTGGGCGCTGACGAATTCCGCGGGCACCTCATGAACTCCGCGCACGCCCGTGGTCGTCTGCGCGACCACGGCCGTGATCACCGCCATGCCATAACTACCGAGCGCGGAGAAAGTCTTCAAGTCGCCGTGAATGCCCGCGCCGCCGCTGGGATCGGTGCCCGCGATGGATAAAATTCTGGGAACAGCAATCACCCGTGACGTCCCTTCGCTAGTACGAACTAGATCAGGTTCTACGGGTGTGATCTCAGCCCGGCTCATCGGGCACCCCGCGTCGGGGCCCAGCGTAACAGACGCCACAGCGGCGGCTTCATCCACTTCGGGGCGTCGGTCCGGGAGCAGGCGCGGTGCATGACCGCGAAAAGCAGTCCGCTGTGGTGCTGCGTGCCGCAAGGCCAACGTGACCGGCATGTCAGAGTGAACCTCCGGTAGACAACCGGTTCCAGAGCTTCCAGCCGCAGGAGCTGGTACGGCTGACGTTGTCTGAACCGGCGAAGTTCACGCCGGGCACGGACCAGAGCCTCGCGACTCCAACTACACGCTGGCCTTGCTGCTGATCGAGAAGGTCACCGGCCACTCGTACGCCTATGAGATGAAGCGGCGGATACTGCGGCCGCCCGGGCTGTCGGGCACTGTGGTGCCGGGCGCCCGGACGCTGCGGCGATGCTCTCGCCGTGGAAGTAGCCCTTCTCCACCCCGATCAACCGGCCTGCATCAGTGCAGCACCCCGGCCTTGATCATCCTTGCCAGGTCGACGTTGCACGACCTGGCGACGTAACGGGGCTCTGGGGCAAGCGGTCTCATCACGGGGCGGCCGGAACTGGAACGGCCCCCGCCGGCAGTCTCGCTACCGGCTGACCCGTAAGCAGGCGCGAACCGGGGGAGAGACGGAGGATGAAGCGGCGGAAGCTGGAGGACATGGCCGATGGCCGCCGCCGATGCAGGGGGCGAGCTCAGCTTCTGGTGCGGAACAGACACAGAAGCGTGGTGACAGGGGCCGGAAGGATCGGTTTGCGCCTGTTCTCGGCCACCGACCAGCCCCTGCGTGTCGCCTCCCGCCACCTGGCGCAGCTGATCCACGCACAGTGGCACGGACGGAGACCTAGACGCAGACCCAGACGGCGGCTCGGTGCGGATCCGCCGGAGACCGCCGTGCGATGGCCCTGCGGCGGCTCCGCGAGGAGGTGGAGCTCGAACTCGTCGAACATCCCACCACATGCCGCCTCATCGGGGTTGCCGTAGTGCTCGGGGAGTATTGGGCAGATATGGCGCTGACTTGGCATTTCACCAGCCCTGGGTCAGGCTGGCCAATTTCAGGTGGGCGGGGTCCAGGCCAGGAGGTCGTCCAGCGGGCCGGTCAGGAGGCGTGGAGCAAATCGCCAGGTCATCGCCACGCCGAGATCGCGCAGCCGTACGGCCAGCGGGTTGCGCCACCGTACGACGCGACAGATCGAGGCGGACTGGGCCACCACCTTGGCGGTGCGTGCCAATCGGGCGGCGGTGTAGGCGGCCAGGCCGTGCTCTTCACCTGCGACATGAGCCAGCACGACGGCGTCCTCGATCGCCTGGCAGGCGCCCTGGCCCATGTTGGGCGTCATGGCGTGGGCCGCGTCGCCGAGCACCGCGATTCTGCCCTGGTGCATGGCGGGCAGCGGGGCAGGCAGGTAGTACACATCGTTCCTGATGATGTTCGCCGGCGGAGTGGCGGCCACAAGGGTGGGGATAGGCGCGTGCCAGTCGCCGAACAGCCGTAGCAGTTCCTCCCGCTGATCGCCCCCGCCACCGCCGGCAGGAACGGCGTTGGTGCCGTAGCAGTAGGCCAGCCCGTCGGCGAGCGCCACGTAGCCGAAGACCTTGCCGTCGCCCCATGTCTCGAAGGTCTGGCCCGGCACGCCATGACCGGGGACGAGCATTCGCCAGGCGGTGATGCCGGCATAGCGAGGTTCCGGGTGACTGGGGAACAGGGCTGCCCGGGTAGGGGAGTGGATGCCGTCGGCGGCCACCACGAGATCGCCTGTCACCTCACCCGTCCCCCCCAGTCGTACGTCCTGTTCTTCCTGGCCGGTCCGGAAGGTCACGCGGCCAGTGTCGGGATCGGCGCCGGTCACCGTGGTGTTCAGCCGGATTGTGCCCGGCTTGAGGCGTGCCGCCAGCGCCTCCACCAGGTCGGCGCGGCGTAGGAGTACCACCGGGTCGCCGTGCCGGGCGGCGGTCTCTTCGTTCATGTGCACCAGCCAACGTCCACTGGCGGCGCGCCGTATACCTCCGACACCGCGGATTGCCGACAGCGCCCTTACCTGGTCGCCGACGCCGAGCACATCCAGTGCCTTGATCGCGTTGGCGAAGACGGACAGTCCCGAGCCCACGGGTTCGATGGACGGTGCGCGCTCAAGGGACGTCACCTCCCACCCTCGCTGCTGGAGCGCCACCGCGGCCGCCAGCCCGCCGATCCCGGCCCCGATCACCACAGCGTGTCCCATGACATCTCCTTACTACGAGCGTAGTTGAATTTACTATGATCGTAGTATCACAAAAGGAGACGGCTATGAAATCGCAACGTGCCGCGCTTGTCGCAGATACGGCCATCACCGTGCTGGCCGATGGTGGCGTCCACGGCCTGACCCACCGCACGGTGGACGAGACGGCCGGACTCGCTCCAGGTTCGGCCTCCAACGTGGCCCGCACCCGACTGGCGTTGCTGGAGCTGGCCCTGGAACGGCTCGCCGAACTCGACACGGTGGCGTTCGGGTTGGGCGCGGAGCCGATAGTGCCGGAGGGGATGGCCACGGCGGCGGTGCTCGATATATTCGCCGCGATGACCGCCAGGACGCTTCACGTCCGGCTCACGTCCGAGCGCCGTCAGAGCATCGCCCGTTATGAGCTGGCAATGGAGGCCACTCGGCACCCGGGACTGCGCGAACTTTACGACGCGGTGAGCCGTCGGCTCCGCGATCCGGTGATGGCGATGTTCACCGCGCTCGGTTCACCGGATCCGGCACGGCACGGCCAGCAGGCGGTGGCCTTCCTGGAAGGTGTGATGTTCGACGCCCTGGCCGGGGCTGGGCCCGAGCCGACCGAGAAGGACATCCGGCTGGGAGTCCGGGAACTGTTCAGGGGCATGCTGGGCCAGTAGCCGGCAGGCGCGAGGGCCAGCGCCCGGATGTGGTCCGGCGTCCAGGTACGGCGCTCCTGCCGGCCACTGCTGATCCCGCCGCCAGGCACACACTGAGCCCAGGGCGTCAGACGTTGTGGGCCGCGGCCGCTGCGCTGCCCCAGCGGGCGGTGAAGCAGGCACGTCCACTAGTGTCCTGAGTCAGTATCCAGGCAACCGGCTCAAGCAAGCCCTGAAGGTTCGAGGCCGGGGCGGAAGTGCTGGGTTGGTGTCGTCGCCGAGTCGGCGGCGGCAGGGGGTGGGTATGAGACGTGTTGCGGCGTGTTCGTCCGGGTTTCCGAGCTCCACGGCGGTAGCGATCACCTGTTTGCGGATCGCTGTGCGCATGGCCGTCCTCGGTCCAGTAGCCGGTCAGAGCCGGGTCGTCGAGAGCGGCCCGCCCTGCCACCATTCGGTGCCGGACGATTTTCGTCCAGGGGAACTTGCGCAGGTAGAAGCCGGTTGCCCGGCTCCCGAACACCCACTTGTCACGCCTGGCGGTGTTGAGCATGCCGAAGTACCGGGCGATGATCCAGCGCTTCGGCTTGTTCGGGTGCGAGATCTTGGCCCACTTATAGGTCAGTCTCCACAGGGGGGCGTCCAACGCGGCGGACGCGCGTTTGGACACCCCGATCCGGTAATAGGCGGCCCAGCCTTTGATGATCGGATTAAGCGTGGCGGCCCGGTCGACGCGCTCGAGAAGGTGCTCCAGCCGTGATCGTCAAGTCGGACGACACGGCCATACGGCGACGCCCGGGAAACGTCGAGGGCGACAGTGATCGGGTGACGGGCTGGGCGGTTGTGCCAGATGGCGGCGGTCAGGACCAGGATCCGCTGGGCGACGCGGGCGCCGATCCCGCCGACCAGCCTCGCCGCCGGCGCCGCACTGCGGGTTGCGTGATTAGCGGTCTCCTTATCCGTCTTCGACGTAGGATTTCCGGATTGGAGCGGAGGCAGTGGCGAAGGCAGGGGGCGTGGAGCGAGCGTTTCAGGTTGACCTACGGGGGGTCGTCGACCTGCTCAGCCGGCATCTCTACGCCAGTCCGCGGGTGTATGTGCGTGAGCTGCTGCAGAACGCGGTCGATGCCATCACCGCGCGCCGGGCGGTCGATGGGGACGCGCCGGCCGTGGTGTCGATCGAGCCGTCCGAGGT
>NZ_JBFANV010000066.1:0-63414 GCF_040674955.1 Nonomuraea sp. NPDC049695
CCTCCGAGCAGGGCGCACACCTCGTCACCCGGCTTGAAGTGCTCGACGTCCGAGCCGACCTCGGCCACCACGCCGGAGACCTCCAGGCCGGCGGCCGTCGAGCCGGTGAAGGCCACCTTGTCCACGCCGGGGTGGGAGATCAGGTGCTCGCCGACCTCACGGCCCGCGGGCACGATGTTGAGCACGCCCGCGGGGATGCCCGCCTCGAGCGCCCACTCGGCCAGCAGGTACGCGTCCAGCGGCGTCTCGGGCGCCGGCTTGAGCACGATGGCGCAGCCGGCCAGCAGCGCGGGCGCGACCTTGGTCATCGTGACGAACTGGGGCACGTTCCACGGCACCACGGCCGCCACGACGCCCACGGGCTCCCTGCGCACAGTGGTCGGGCCGAACAGCCCCGGCCGCTGCTCCTCCTGCTCGAACGTCCTGCCCAGCTCGGCGTAGTACTGCAGCATGCCCAGCGGCTGGGGGGCCTGGGCCAGGTTCGAGAACGTGATGGGCGAGCCCATCTCCTCGGTGATGAGCGCGGCCATCTCGCCCTGCCGCTCGTCGTAGATCGCGGCCAGCCGGCCGATCACCTCGGCCCGCTCGGCGAACGTCATCCGCGGCCACGGCCCGTGGTCGAACGCCTCCCTGGCGGCCGCGACCGCCCGGTCCATGTCCTCGGCCGTGCCGTCGGGCACCCGGCCGACGACCTCCTCGGTGTGCGGGGAGACCACTTCGATCGTTCCGGTGCCCGCTGGGGCCACCCATTCGCCCCCGATGAACAGCGTGTCGTGCTGGCGCATGTCGTGAGCCTCCTGCTTGACCGAATGCTTGCTTGCTTTCGGGATGCCTCAAGCCGACCGAACCATGTTCTGTGCGGACACGCAAGAGGGGTGCGGCCTGGCGTGCCGCACCCCTCCAGGGTCCTAGCCGAGCAGGTGCTTGAGTGACCGCTTCACCAGGTCGGCCCGCGTGGCCTGGCCGATCACGCTCTCAGCGCCGAATCCCAGGTAGACGGTGTCCTTGGTGACGATGCCGCCACCTTCCTCGAAGACCTGGTCGGTGCGGAACCAGTTGTTGATCGACGGCGAGGTGCCCTCGGGAGGCGCCCCGACGGTCCAGCCGCCCAGGTCCGACTCGAACGAGGTCTGCTCCGCCGTCGCGCCGTCCAGGGTGAGCGTGAAGTCGTCCAGGAAGACGCCCGCGCCCTGGGTGCCCCAGTCGCTGATGTAGGAGACGGACAGCTCGACCTTCTTGCCCGCGTACGGGGTCAGGTCGACCTTCCACTGCTGCCAGCCGCCCGAGTTGCCGGTGGCCGCGTGCCACGCGCCGGAGGTGCCGGTCGGCTCGCAGTTCGGGCCCTGGTAGCGCTGGGTGAACGGGTGGATCGCCCGCCAGCCCTCGCCGCCGCTGGGCGGATCGCAGCTGCTGCCGGTGTCCTGGGACGTGTGCCCGTTGGCGTCCGGCAGCGTGGTCCAGTCGTCGCCGCCCGCCGTGTGCGCCTCGACCGTCAGGAAGTCCCAGCCGCTCTCGGTGTCGTACGAGGTCCAGAACGACAGGTCGCCCGCGGTCTTCCCGGTCAGGTCGATCGTCTTGGTCAGCCGCTTCCAGGAGACGTCGGCGATGCCGCTGTAGACGTCCCAGGAGCCGGTGTGCGGGTCGAACGGGCCGCCCGGGCGTACCCACTTGACCTGCGCCGAGCTCGCGAACAGCGGGAACTGCTTCGCGGGCAGGATGGCCGAGGTGGCCACGAACGAGTTGGTGTGGCTGGGCTCGAGCGTGGCGTCGAAGCCCTCGAACGCGCCTCCCTGCCCCCGCAGCGCGAACGGCTGTCCGGTGCTCTGGTCGGTGCCCGCGTCGTCGAAGAACACGTACGCGCCGAGCCAGTACTGCTGGAAGTCGTTGAACACCTGGATGCACGGCGGGTCGTTCGGGACCGTGCACTCGGGTTGCGCCGGCTGGTCGGGCTGGTAGTAGTAGCTGCCGTTGGCGTTGGCCGCGTACGACGGGTACTTGCCGGCGTGCAGCAGCTTGCCGCCCTCGTTGAGGTAGTCGCGGACCGCCAGTTCGGTGTCCACGCCGCCCTTGGACGTGGTGCCCGCCACCTGGCCGGGCGATCTCGGGATGATGTCGTCGCCGGTCTCCCACACCACGGCCTTGTAGTGGCTGAGTACGCCGAGCGGGTGCGGGGCCTTGCGCCCCATCTTGTCCATGTCGTACACGTCCGAGGTGTAGCCGGCCGTCTGGAGCGCGGCGGCGTACTCGTCGGCGTACTTGGCCTCGGTCACGCCCTGTGCGGGGCTGAGGCCGGTGACGTCCTCGGTGGCCAGGACCAGCACCTTGCCGCCGATGTCGGTGGCGACCGTGTACGTGAAGTCGGCGCTCTTCCTGCCGATCGAGCTGAACCAGACCTTCACCTTGTCACCGGGCCTCGTGCCGGTGATCTTGCCGCGCAGCCGGTGGTAGTAGCGGTTGTAGCCCTTGCCGTAGCGCTCGCCGCCGTTCCACTCGGAGGTCAGGGCCGTCCTGGTACGGCCGCCGTTGACCTGGTAGTTCAGGAGGACCGGGCCGAGCTTGCGCTTGGCGTCGACCTGGACGACCTGGTCCCTGCCGTAGCTGACCTCGAACGGGTCGATCTCGAAGTCGGGGGTCGTGTTGCCCAGGTGGTTCACCGGCTCGACCGGGTTGACCGCGGACTTGGCCACGTCGAGCGCGAACGGCAGACCCTTCTCGAACTCGCCCTGCACCAGCGCCTCGTCGTCGGGGAAGACGAACCCGCAGCCGTCGCAGCCCTCGTCCAGTTCGGGTGTCCACGACAGCGTGCCGTACTGGCGGTGGGCATGGTCGTTGGTGTCGCCGTTGGTGGTGTACAGCTCGGCGCCGAGGTCGGGGTCGAACCCGGGGACCGCAGGCTTGGCGTCGTTGCCGGTGATGGCCTCGTAGATCGGGTTGTCGGCGGTCTCCGTGGCGATCTGGAAGCCGCTCGGGTAGAGCAGCAGCGGGCCGTAGGAGTGGTAGTTGAGCTGCATCTCGAACCCGATGCGCTTGAGCAGGCCGTCCATCGCCCTGGTCTCGGGCTCGCTGGCGGGCCCCGCGCCGCGGTAGGTCTCGCTGCTCGGGATGCTCGACGAGCCTTCCTCGTCGTAGTGGAAGTTCGTGGGGAAGTTCCGGTTCGGGTCGACGCCGTCGCCGATCGCGATCTTGCCGTCCCCGTCGTTGTCGCGCAGGTTCTTGCGCCACAGGCGGTTGCCCTCGGTGAACGTGAAGTCGTACCCGTCGGGGTTGGCCACCGGCACGAACCACAGCTCGGTCCTGTTGAGCAGGTCCTTGAGCGAGGCCTTGTTCGCGACCACGTACTTGAGCAGCCGCATGTCCACCTCAGTGGCGATCCACTCGCGGGCGTGCTGCGTGGCGGAGTAGAGCGTCGAGGGCTTGAGGCCGTCGGGCAGCAGCCGGGCGCCCGTGGTGACCTTGACGGCCAGGATGTCCTGGCCCTTCAGCGACTTGCCGATCGACTGGAGCTTGACGAGGTCCTTGTTGGCGTTCGCGATGGCCTTGAGCTGGTCGGCGATGCCGCCCGGCTCGGAGTACGACTTCCACACGGTGTAGCCGCCCGCCGCCTGAGCCTTGGCCGCCTCCAGCTGGGTCTGGCCCTGCGGGTTGCGTACGGGCTCGGGCTTGTGGCCGAGCTTGCGCAGCGCGGCCAGATCCGTCTGGGCCGCGGTCAGCTCGATGTGCTCCTTGCCGCCCTTGATCTCCTGCTGGACGACGTCGAAGCCCTTCTCCCTGAGCGCCTGGGCGGTGCCGGGCGGGCTGTCGAGCTGGTAGAGCTCGATGCGGTCGCGGGCCGGTAAGGGGTCCACGGACGCTTCCGCGGTCGTGGCCACGATGGACGTGCCTAAGCCGAGGATGACGGCGGTGGCGAGGGTCAATGATCGAGACACGGTCTGCCCCTTCGCAGAGACGAGTTCGATCGCCATCTCAGACCGTTGGAGCGCTCTATACAAGGCCCAATCTTTAGCTTCTCCTTAAATCCGACAAATCACTTTAAATCACCATAAAATTCGCCAAAGGTGCGGGAGTTCGGTCGTTCGCGTGACAGGGATCAAGATCATCTTCTATAGTTTCGGTCCGTCTATGAGGGAGGGGACGGGTGTGAGAATCTGGCGGGTCGCCGGTCTTGTCGCCGTCCTCGCCGGGCTGCTCGGACTCCCCGAGCCGACGCCCGCCGTGGCCGATCCCAGCCCGGCTGACCTGCGGAAGCTCACCAAACAGGCCGCGCAGCTCGAAAAGCGCTACCGCGGCCAGATCCAGAGCCTGGAGGAGATCAAGCTCCAGGTGAAGAAGGCCACCACCACCTCCGGCGCCCTGCAGGCCCAGCTCAAGGACGCGCAGGCGGACGTGCGGCGCATCGCGGAGACCGCGTACATGGTGGGGCCGGTCGACACCTTCCGGCTCATCGCTCCCGGCGTCGACCCGTACGCGATACTGGGTCAGGCGGCCAACATGACGTACATGGCTGACGAGCGCGCCAAGCGGGTCCAGAACGTCCAGAAGCTGATCGACAAGTCCAAAGAGGCGAAGATCGCCGCCAACGACAAGATCGAGAAGCTCGGCAAGGAGATCAAGAATCTGCAGAACAAGCAGCGCGACGTGGAGAAGCTGCTTGCCAAGTTCGGCTTCCAGCAGCCCGGCGGCTCGGAAGGGCTGACCCAGCGCATGATCTCGGTGCGCGCCGACATCATGCAGAACTTCCCCATGAAGTACGGCGTCGGCTGCCTGCGCCCCGGCGACCCCGGCGAGCACGGGAAGGGGCGGGCCTGCGACTTCATGATGTCGAGAGGCGGCACCAGGGCCTCCGGGGCCGACGAGGCCCGCGGTGACGCCCTGGCGGATTACCTGATCAAGAACGGCGCCCGGATCGGCGTCATGTACATCATCTGGAAGCAGCGGTACTACGACATCCGCTCAGGGGGCGGCTGGGATCCCATGTCGGACCGGGGCGGGATCACGGCCAACCACTACGACCACGTTCACGTCTCGGTGTTCTGAGCCTTCAGGAAGTCCCGCAGCCACCGGTACGACGCCTTCGGGGTGCGGAGCTGGGTCTCGAAGTCCACGCGTACGAGGCCGAAGCGCTGGTGGTAGCCCTCGGCCCACTCGAAGTTGTCCAGCAGGGACCAGACGAAGTAGCCCCGCACGTCCACACCTTCAGCCATGGCCCGGCGCATCGCGCCGATGTGGCCGTCCAGGAACTCGATGCGGGCGTCGTCCTCGACCGTGTCATCGGTGGAGCAGCCGTTCTCCGTGATGAGGATGGGCGGGAGCGCGGCGCCGTACCTCTTCTTGAGGCCGGTCAGGAGCTCGCGCAGGCCGTCGGGGACGACCGGCCAGCCGAACGCGGTGGTGGGGTGGCCGGTGATGCCCGCGTCCTGGAAGGGGAGTCCCTCGTCCGAGGGGGCCGCTATGCGGGTGGGGTTGTAGTAGTTGATGCCGAGGGCGTCCAGCGGGGTGGCGATGACGTCGAGGTCGCCGTCCTGGAGGAAGTCCAGGGTGGGGGTGTATGCCGACAGGTCCGGATATTTGCCGAGAAGTACGGGGTCGTTGAACAGGCGGTTGTGGAGGATGTCGTACGCGTCCGCCGCCTTGAGATCGGGCTCCTGCTGGGAGGCGGGCCAGACCGGGGTGCAGTTGTTGGTGATGGCGACCTGACGGGCGCCCGCGGCCCGCAGCGCCCGCGTGGCCAGCCCGTGGGCCAGGAGCTGGTGGTGGGCGGCCGGGAGCGCGTCCGTGAGGAGGGCCTGGCCCGGGGCGTGGATGCCCATGGCGTATCCGTAGGCCATGTGGACGAACGGCTCGTTCAGGGTGATCCAGAGAGGGACGCGGTCGGCCAGGCGGTCGGCGACCGCGGCGGCGTAGTGGGCAAACTTTTCCGAAATTTCCCGATTTAACCACCCGCCGCGATCTTGCAGTGCCTGCGGCAAATCCCAGTGGAACAGCGTCGGCACCGGCTGGATGCCACGCTCGAGCAGCGCGTCCACCAGGCGCTCGTAGAAGTCGAGCCCCTCCGCGTTGACGGGTCCGTCTCCTTGGGGCTGCACGCGCGGCCAGGCGATCGAGAACCGGTAGGCGTTCACTCCCAGACCGGACATGAGCTCGACGTCCTCGGGCCACCGGTGGTAGTGGTCGCAGGCCACGTCGCCGGTGTGCCCGTCCCGGGTGCGACCCGGCTCGTGGGCGAAGGTGTCCCAGATGGAGACGCCCCTGCCGTCCTCCTCGACGGCGCCCTCGATCTGGTACGCGGCCGTGGCCGTACCCCACAGGAACATCCCGGACTCCTCCCTGGCCTACGCTTTCGTGGCGAACTTTACCTTTGGCCATAGGTCAGGATGGGGTCATGACGAGTACCTTGCGCCGCCGTCCCGCCCAGCGCCGGAGCGCGGAGCGGGTGGAGCGGATGCTCGACGAGTGCGCGCTGCTGCTCGACGAGGTCGGCTACGAGGCGCTGACCACGAAAGAGGTGGCGCGCCGGGCCGAGGTCCCGATCGGCACGTTCTACCAGTTCTTCCCCGACAAGCAGGGGCTGGTGCGGGCCCTGGCGCGGCGCAACCTCGAGGCGTTCCTCGCCCGGATCACCGAACGCATCCCCCAGGCGGACCTCGGGCACTGGACGGACCTGGTGGACCTGGCCGTCGACGAGTTCGTCGACATGAAGCGCACCACGCCGGGGTTCGGGGTGATGGACTTCGGCGAGATCTTCCTCGCGCCCGGCGGGCCCTCGGTGGAGGGGAGCCGGCGGACGCTGGACGGGACGCTGGACAACAACATGGTGGTGGCCGAACGGCTGCGCTCCCTCAGCCGCGAGCTCCTGGGCGCCCCGGCGGGGCCGGGGCTGGACCGCGCGCTGCTGGTGGCGGTGGAGGCGTCGGACGCGGTGCTCAAGCTGGCGTTCCGCGTGGATTCCCGGGGCGACGCGCTGCTGATCGCCGAGTGCAAGCAACTCGTCCGCCGCTACCTGGCCGACCACCTCCCCTGACCCTCCACCGCCGGGTGCGGGTCAGGCGGCGGTGTTCAGGCGGGTGCGGAGTTCCGGGTCCAGCTTGAGCTCAGCGGCGCCGATGGCCTCCTCCAGCTGGGCCATCGTCGAGACGCCCACGATCGGCACGATGCCGTCCCCCATCAGCCACGCCAGCACCACCTGATTCGGAGTGGCGCCCAGTTCGCCGGCGACCTCGTGCAGGACCGCGAGCCGCCGGGTGGTCCCGGGGTGGTCGTAGATCGCGGGCATGGGCCGGTCAGGCCGCGTGTACGCGCCGAACATCAGCGTGTTGTACGCCCACAGCGTCATGTCCGGCTCGGCGGCCAGGTAGTCGAGGGTCTCGTCCGTGGCCAGCCGGTGCCCGCCTTCGGGCAGCTCGGTGTGGGGCCGGGGCCGCAGGTACGTATGACGGAGCTGGATGGCGGTGTAGGGCATCCAGCCGCGGACGGCCGACACGTTCCTGGCCCGTTCGAGTCGCCAGGTGGCGATGTTGCTCGCCCCCGCACTGCGGATCTTGCCCTGCTGGGCGAGCTCGTTCAGCGCCCCCAAGGTCTCGTCCAGCGGGACGAAACGGTCTTCGATGTGCGACCAGTACAGGTCGATGTGGTCCGTCCCCAACCGCTTCAGACTGCCCTCGGCGGCCATGGTCACGGCGGACGCGGACAGCCCCTCGGCCGAGTCCAGGGTCTTGTCACCGGGAACGGTGGGCCGGGCGCCGCCCTTCGTGCTGATGAAGATCTCGTCCCGGTTGCCGCGTGCGGCCAGCCACGCCCCGATGGCCAGCTCGCTCTCGTCGCCGGAGCAGCCCTCCACCCAGAACGGGTAGTTGTTGGCCGTGTCGAGCATCGTGCCCCCGGCTTCGTGGAACCGGTCCAGGATGGCGAAGGCGTCCCGCTGGTCGACGGTGGTGCCGAACGGAATGGTGCCGAGTGCGATGTTCATGGAGCCGACTGTGGAACCTCGAGTGCACTCCATGTCAAGACGTTGACCTGGAGTGCACTCCAGGTGGGATGCTGAAGACCGTGAGCGTGTATACACCTGCCGAAGTCGTCGAGGAGACCGGCTTCAGCCTCGACACCCTGCGTTACTACGAGAAGATCGGCCTGCTGGAGCGCGTCGGCCGCAACGCGGCCGGGCAGCGCAGGTTCAGTCAAGAGGAGGTCGGCTGGCTCGGCACGCTGCGGTGCCTGCGTGACACGGGCATGCCCATCCGCCAGATGCAGCGCTTCGCCGAGCTCGTACGCGCGGGAGATCACACGATCCCCGACCGGATCAAGCTCCTCGAGGAGCACGACCGGCAGGTCCGGGCGCAGATCGACAACCTCACCGAGCGGCAGAGCTACATCCACAACAAGATCTCCTACTACCGCAGCATCCTCTAGCCCCGCCTTTGCGTTCCGGCTGTTAAACCAAGATCCATGGCCGGATCGAGGGCGGAGCGGATCAACGAGCCGCTGCGTCGCGTCGCCAGGTGCTGCTCGGCGATGCTGTTCCTCGTGCTGGCGCACATAACGCTCATCCAGGCGTTCGGCTCGCGCGTGCTCAACTCCGACCGCAGGAACGAGCGGCCGCTGATCGCCAGGTTCGACCATCCGCGCGGCGACATCCTCACCTATGAAGGCACGCCGATCGCCACGAGCCGCCCGACCGGCGCCGGCCCGTACCGCTACCGGAGGTCCTACCGGGACGGCGAGCTGTACGCCGCCGTCACCGGGCACATGTCGCTCTACCGCTCCACCGGGATCGAGCAGGCGCGCGACGGCGTGCTGTCCGGGGAGGACGCCAAGGTCAAGGTGCGCTCGCTGGTCAGGGACGGTGTCGTGGAGGGGGCGGACGTCCGGCTGACGATCAGGGACCGGGTGCAGCGGGCCGCGTACGAGGGGCTCAAGGCGACGGGGCTGCCGGGGGCGGTGGTGGCCATCGACCCGGCGACCGGGGCGATCCTGGCGCTGGCCACCTATCCGACGTACGACCCGAACGCCCTCACCGCATTCGACCCGGCGCGGCTCTCCGAGACCGCGCGCCGGCTCGGGGAGGATCCGTCGCACCCCCTGCTGAACCGGGCGCTGAACCGGCTCTATCCGCCCGGGTCCACGTTCAAGCTGGTCACGGCCGCGGCGGCGCTGGCCTCCGGCGAGTACACCCCCTACGCGCTGGTGGACGCCCCCGTCCGGCTGCGGCTCCCCGGGTCCTCGACGTTCCTGGAGAACGCCGGTGGCGGCGGGTGCGGGGACGCCCGGCCGACGCTGACGTACGCGTTCCAGGTGTCCTGCAACACCGCGTTCGCCAACATCGGGCTCCAGCTCGGGCAGGACCTGCTCAGGGACCAGGCCGAGGCGTTCGGGTTCAACGCGCCGAGCCTGAGCGTCCCGCTGGCGGCGGACGCGAGCCGGTATCCGCTCGGCATGGACAGGTCCCAGACCGCCCTGTCGGCGATCGGGCACCACGACAGCCGGGTGACGCCGCTGATGGTCGCCATGCTGTCGGCGGCCGTGGCCAACGACGGGGTGCTGATGCGGCCGTACCTGGTGGAGGAGGTGCGGCTGCCGGACGGCTCGGTCGTCGACCGTGCCGCCCCCGCGGTCTACCGGCGGGCCGTGTCACCCGCGGTGGCGAAGAACCTGGTGGCCATGATGACGATGGCGCCGCACGCCGGGGCTTCCAGGGGGTCCGGAGTGGGAGCGCCAGGACTTCCCGCCTCGAAGGCCATCCCGTGGACGGACGATCACGCGGTCATCACCGCCTTCGCACCCGCGAACGCGCCCGAGGTGGCGGTGGGGGTCGTGCTGGAGCATCCGGGGCCGCGGGCCGACGCCGTGACCACGATCGTCCAGGACGTCATCGAGGCCGCAATGGAGTGAAATGTGCCCGCTGGCACTGACAGTTCTGCACGATTACGTCTGGGCGCATGCCGTAGTTGGTGACACACTCACAGTGATGCTGCGATCTGCTGACTTCAGCAACCTGCCGGCCGAGCCGAACGCGTTCGTGGGTCGGGAGTCCGACCTCGACGAGCTCGTCCATCTGATGCGCGTGTCGCGGGCCGTGACCCTGTGCGGCGCGGGAGGCATCGGGAAGACCCGGCTGGCCCTGCGGCTGGCCGACAGGATCGCCTCCGACCACCCGGGCGGCGTGTGGCTGATCGAGCTGGCCGACCTGGAGAAGGGCGAGCTGAGAGGTTACGTCGCCGCCGCGCTCGGCATCGTGGGCGACCTGGCCGAGACGATCGGCGGGCGGCGCGCGCTCCTGCTGCTCGACAACTGCGAGCCCGTGATCGGCGAGTGCGCGGAGCTCTGCCGTGACCTGCTCGGCGCCTGCCCCGGGCTCACCGTGCTAGCCACCAGCAGGGAGCCGCTGCGCGTGCCGGGCGAGACGGTGTGGCGGGTGCCGCCCCTGTCGGTGGAACTGCCGGTGGACGGGGAGGAGAGCGAGGCCGTGCGGCTGTTCGTGGCCAGGGCCGCCGCCGCCAGGCCCGACTTCACGCTGACCGACGAGACCCGGCCGCTGGTCGTGGAGCTGTGCCAGGCGCTCGACGGCCTGCCGCTGGCGATCGAGCTGGCCGCCGCCATGGTCAGGGTGGTGTCGGTCGGCCAGCTCGTCGAGCGGCTCGACGACCGGTTCAGGTTGCTGGCGGCTGGCGCGCGTACGGCCCCGGCCCGGCACCGTACGCTCAGGGCCGCCGTGGACTGGAGCTACCGGCTCCTCACCCCGCAGGAACGGCTGCTGCTGCGCCGCACGGCCGCCTTCCGCTCCTCATGGACGCTCGACCTGGCCGAAGCCGTCTGCTCGGGCCCGGGGCTGGCCGAGGAGGACGTGCTGCTCAGGCTCTGCGACCTGGTGGACAAGTCGCTGGTCGCCCTGGACGGGGAGATCGCCGGCCAGGCCCGTTACCGGCTGCTGGAGACCGTACGCGACTACGCGCTGGAGCAGCTCGCCGAGTCCGGAGAGGAGGCCGAGCTGCGGCAGAGGCACCTGACGGCGCTGGCCGTGATGGCGGCCCGGTTCAAGGAGGCGATCGCGCCGGGCGCGCGCACGTCGTGGCCGGTGATCGAGCGGTACGTGAACCTCTTCGACGCGCTCAAGGCCGAGCTCGGCTCGGCCTGCGACTGGTCGATCGCCAACGGGCAGCCGGAGACCGGGCTCGGCCTGCTGACCGACCTCCGTTACCTGCTGGTCGGCAGCGGCAGGAAGCTCGACGTGACAGAGCGGCTCGATCGCCTGCTGGCGCTCGGCGCCCCGCAGGTGCGGCGGGAGCTGCTCGGCCAGGCCACGATCCTGCGCGGCGAGCTGGCGCTGGCGGCGGGCGATCTGGAGCCGGCCACGAGGTGCACACGTGCGGGCCTCGACCTGTGCAGATCGGTCAAGGACGGGTACGGCGAGGCCATCGGCCTGATCGTGCTGGCCCAGCTCACCGGTCAGCCCGACACCCTGTCCCGCGTGCTGGAGCACGCCGAGCAGTCAGGCGACCTGGTTCTGGAGTCGCTGGCCCAGGGCACCAAGGCGCAGATCGGCCTGCACCACGGCCGCCTGCACGAGGCACAGCGCGCGTTCGAGGAGGTCCTGGCGATCACCGAGGACCTCGACAACCACGTCGGCCAGGCATTCGCCCACATCGGGCTCGCCCAGGTGGCCAGGCGCTCGGGCGACTCCGCGGCGGCCAAGCGGCACTACGAGTCAGGGCTGCGGCTGCTGCGGCACGTGGACGCCAGGCAGCAGATCGTGAGCTGCCTGGCCGGGCTCGGCAAGGTGGCGCTCGACGAGGGCGACCTGGTGGAGGCCAGGGCCAGGCTCACCGAGGCGCTGGTGCTCAGCCGCGACGCGGGGCTGCGTTCCGGCATCGCCAGGAGGCTGGAGGAATGGGCGGTCCTGGTCAGCGCCGAGGGCGATCTCCGGCGCGCGGTCCTGCTGGCCGCCGCCTCGGTGGCGCTGCGCAGCCGGCCGTCGGACGCGCGTACCGAGGACGTGCTGCGCCCCGCGCGGGCGGAGCTCGGCGAGGCCGTGGTCGGCATGCTGTGGGCCGAGGGCACGGGCATGACCGCCGAACAGGCCGTGGCGTGCGCCCTCGACGGCGCGCTGCCCGAGCGGCCCCCCACGCCGGTCATATCGGTCCACCAGGACAGCCGGCTCACGGCAAGGGAACGCGAGATCGCCGAGCTGATCGCCAGAGGGCTCAGCAATCGGGCCATAGCCGACGAACTCGTCATCAGCCCCGCGACAGCCGCCCGCCACGTGGCCAACATCCTGTCCAAGCTGGGCTTCTCCACACGTACACAGATCGCCGCATGGGTCATCGAGAGCCGCTGACCCGTGCACCTCTCTACACATCACGGTGCAGGGCCGGTTACATCCTCTAATGGCGATGTCAGCGCATGTGCTGCCGCCTTCTGCACACCTAACGTTGCTAAGTGTGATCGGCCACTCGGGGAGTGGCCGATCGATCGCGGACGTCACGCGTCCGCACGGGGCTGGGCCTCCTCGGAGGGGTGGGGGCCCGGCTCCGGGCGCGTGACTGCGGGCTCGAGTCGCGCAGGGCTCGGGCCCGCCCCGCTGGAATGCACATCGGCCTACATACATCGGTGGATGCTGGTCCCGCCGCTCAGCCGTACGTTGGCGGGCATGAAGCCCACCGCCTCGACCACCGGCACCGTGATCCACGAGGTGTTCCGCCAGGCCTACGAGCGCGGCGAGCGGCCGGCGCTCGTCGACCTGCGCGGCGGCCACGTCTACGGCTACCGGCGGCTGGTGACCGAGGTGACCAGGGCGGCCTCCGGGCTCGTACGCAGGGGCGCGCGGCGCGACCAGGTGGTGGGCGTGCTCGTCTCGACGGCCGGCGCCCAGACGCTGGCCGTGCACACCGTGCTGGCCGCGGGCGGGGTGGCGGCGCCGATCGACCCCTCGCTCGGCGCCGGCGAGATGGCCGCCCGGCTGCGCGAGTGCGACGCCCGCACCCTGATCACCACTCCCGACCTGGCGGAGACGGCGGTCCGGGCGGCCGACGAGTCCCGGGTGCGGCAGGTCATCTCGCTGGGCGCGGCGCTCGACACGATCGACTTCCGCGGGCTGCTCACTTTGGAGCCCACCGCGCTGCCCGTGCTCGACGCCAAGCGCCAGGACGCGCTGCTGACGGCGGACGGCCGCCGGATGTCCCACGCCGACCTGCTGACCAGGATGGCCGAGCTCGACCTCCCCGTACGCCTGGCCGAGCCCGACGTCGTGCTCACCACCTGGCTGCCCGACGGAGGCGGCGACCTCGTCGCCCTGGTCGGGCTCGGCATGTCCAGGGGCGCGCTGGTGGTCGCCGCGGGCGGCGGCGACGTGCCCGGCACCAGCTACGACTTCAGCGTCACGGTGGTGACGAGCCCGGAGGGCACGCTGGAGCGCATCCGCTGACCATGCGGAGCCTGCGGTCAGACGGTGGCCACGTGGGCCAGCGGCTCGCCACGCACATAGCGGGCCACGTCCGCGGCCACGATCGAGGCCGCGTTCATGGCCGTCTGCTTGCTGGCCCCGGCCAGGTGCGGAGTCATGATCAGGTTGGGGGTCGTGAGCAGGCGCGAGCCGGGCGGGATGGGCTCCTCGGGGAAGACGTCCATCGCGGCGCCGAACAGGTGACCCGAGTCCAGCGCGTCGCACACGGCGTCGTAGTCGAGCAGCGCGCCCCTGGCGCAGTTGACCAGGACCGAGCCGGGGGGCATGGCGGCGATCTGCGCCGCGCCGATCATGCCGATGGTCTCGGGGGTGGCGCGGGCGTGCAGGGAGACGAAGTGGGAGCGGCGGAGCAGCTCGTCCAGCTCCACCTTGCCCGGCACGTCCACGTACGGGTCGTAGACGAGCACGTCGGCGCCGAAGCCCTCGAGCATGCGGGCCACGCGGCGGCCGATGGCGCCGTAGCCGACCAGGCCGACCGTGTTGCCGTCCAGCTCGGGGCCGACGTTGTCGTACATGTAGTAGTCGCCCCGCCACACGCCGCCCGCCAGGTCGTTGTGCGTCTGGGGGATCCTGCGGGTGGCGGCGAGCAGCATGGCCAGGGTGTGCTCGGCGGTGGCCACCGCGTTGCGGCCGGGCGCGAACGTCACCGCCACGCCCGCCGCCTTGGCCGCCTCCAGGTTGGCGTTCACGGGGCCGCCCCGGCTCACGCAGAACAGCCGCAGGTCGGGGGAGGCGTCCAGGACGCGCTTGGTCAAGGGGGCCATCTGGGTCACGCAGACCTCGACGCCGCGCAGCGCCTCGATCAGCTCGTCCTCCACGTCCGACGCCTCGTCCACCTCGCCCACCCGGCCGAACGGCTCGACCGGCCACGGCAGCGTCAGCTCACGGACGTCCACCTCGCCGGGGACCTCGCGCCTGAGCGCGTCGATGAGCAGGCTGTTACGGACGAAGTGGTCGCCTGCGGCAAGGACTCGGATGGTCAACGAACGGCTCCAATCGGGGAGTTGTACTGCAGCAGCGCGGCGCGCCGCCCAGCGCGAAGGCGCAGCTCGGTGAGGGCGCAGTTGTCCAGGCGGGGGAAGAGCCGCCGGTACTCACCCAGTGGCACGCCGATCAGGCGGCACAGGGAGAGCCTGATGGCGGTGGTGTGCGCGACCACCAGGACGCGTTCGTCGGCGTGGGCGGCGGCGATGTCGTTCAGCGCGGCGACGAACCGGTCGGCGGCCTGGTGCGGGTCCTCGCCGCCGGGCAGCGGGTGCTCGGCGGGGTCCGACTCGAACGCGGCCCGCGCCTCGGGGAACCGGGCCGCCATCTCGGCGGAGGTCAGGCCCTCGCCCTCGCCGAAGTCCAGCTCGCGCAGCCGGGCGTCGGTCTGGAGGGCGACGCCGGCCTTGGCCGCGCCGGCGGCGGCCGTGATCTGGGCCCGGCTGAGGGTGGAGGCCCACACGGCGGACAGGCCCGCCTGACCGGCCCACTCGGCGAGCTGGGCGGCCTGGGCGTGGCCGCGCGGGGTCAGCTCGATGTCGCTGATTCCGGCGTAGCGGTTCTCGGCGTGCCAGACGGTCTCGCCGTGGCGGACGAGGACGAGGTCGGTCATCGGTCGGTCCTCTCGCGCGCGTGTTCGGCGGCGGCCGAGTCGAGCCAGCCGCGCCGCTCCAGTTCCGTGACGAAGCGCAGGTACGCCTCGGTGAGGTCGGCTCCCGACGGGTCGACGACCGCGCGGGTCCTGATCATCCCGGTGGAGTCGCCGGACGCCAGGACGGCCATGCCCAGGGCGGGCTCGGCGTTCTCCCGCAGCGTCACGGGACGTCCCAGGACGTCCGCCCGGAGCTGCGTCCAGTACGCGCTGCGGGTGGCGCCGCCGGTCAGGATGATCTCACCGTCCACGGGGGCGCCGAGCAGGTCGAGGTAGTCGAAGCAGAGGCGCTCGACGAAGGCCGCCCCGAGCAGGATCGCCGCGTAGCGCTCGACGTCGTCGGCCGGGCTCCCGAGGGTGAACCCCTCGGCCTCCGGAGCGTCGAACGGGAAGCGCTCACCACGTGACACCAGCGGATACGTGACGCTCGCGGGCGGTCTGGAGCGCGCGGCCGCCTGGGCGCTCAGGGCGTCGAGGTCACGGCCGGGCAGGTCGCGCGTCAGGACACCCGCGCCGGTGCTCGACGCGCCCCCGGGCAGCCACGAGCCGTCCGGCGCGCGGTGCGAGTAGACGACGCCGAGCGGGTCGTGGATCAGCTCCTTCGTCACGCCCTTGAGCACCAGCGTCGTGCCCAGCACCGAGTTCCAGCTGCCGACCCGGTCGGCGCCCGCGCCGAGCTGGGCCGCGCACCCGTCCGTGGTCCCGGCGATCACGGGCGTGCCCGCGGGGATGCCGGTCTCCTGTGCGGCCTCGGCGCAGACCACGCCGAGCCGGGTGCCGGGCCGTACGACCTCGGGGAGGATCCGCGAGGGCACTCCCAGCGCGTCCATCACCTCGAGGGGCCAGCGCTCCTCGATGAGATCGACGCCGGTCTTCAGCGCGTTGCTCAGGTCCGTGGCCACCTCGTGCCCGACCAGCCGCCGGTTGACGAAGTCGCTCTGGTGGGCGAGCCGGGCCCCTTCTGGCGCGTCCCCGAGCAGCCAGAGGAGCTTCGGCAGCGCCCAGTTGGGCTGCATGCGCCGGTAGCCCAGCCGCTCCCAGACGGCCGCGCCCACCTCGTTGGCGCGCCCGGCGTCGGCGCGCCGGTCGTCGTACATCAGCGCGGGCGTCAGAGCCCTGCCGGAGGGGTCTGTGAGCAGGATCGTTCCAGAGGTCGCGTCGACGGCCACGCCGGCCACCTCCGACGCGGGCACGTACCGCAGCGCCTCGCGGGCGGCGACGGACAGCTCGCGCCACCACTGCTCGGGGTCCTGCTCGTGTCGGGGCCCGTCGCGGTGGCTGGTCAGCGCCCTGCTGGCCGTCCCGACCACCTGTCCGTCGCCGGTCACGGCCATGACCCGTACGCTCTGCGTCCCGAGATCGACGCCGATCCACACGCTCATGCGCCCTCCTTCGTCGGTCGCATGAACGTCAAACGGCTGCGTCTGATTGTTCGCTCGCTGCGCTCGCTCATCTACGGCCCCTCATCTCGGCGAGCAGCGGCCAGGAGGCCGCGTTCGTGCCGCGCAGCGTCAGGAAGTCGTCGAACAGCCGCGTGTACAGCGCCTGGCGGGCGGGGGAGGGCTCGACCGCGTCGCGCATGCGTACGTGCTTCGAGGCCGCCGCGGCGATGGACGGAGCGGCGCCGGTGGCGGCCAGCCCCACCAGGTACGCGCCCCGCGCGCCCACCTCGGAGTCGGCCGGGCGGCGCACGGGCAGCCCGGTGATGTCGGAGATCAGCTGGAGCCAGACGGTGCTGTTCGAGCCGCCGCCGCACACGCGCAGCTCCGTCGGCTCGGCGCCGGTGGCGGCCAGGCAGTCGCGGATGACCATCGTCAGCCCTTCGAGCGTCGCCCGCGCCACGTCCTCGCGGCCGTGCTCGAACGACATGCCCAGCAGCGAGCCCCTGGCCAGCGGGTCGGAGAACGGTGCCCGCTCGCCGGCGGGCGACAGGTACGGCAGGAGCGTCAGCCCGCGCGCGCCCGGCCGGCTCAGCAGCGCGAGGTCGCCCAGCTCGGCCGGCCCGTGCAGGCCCAGCATGCGGCACGCCCACTGCACCACTTCCGTGCCCGCGAACGTGGGGAAGGCCCGCAGGTAGCCGCCGGAGATCGCGATCGTGATCCCGATCGGCTCGCCCTCCAGGTCGGCGGAGTCGACGATGACCTCGGTGCACAGCGTGGTGCCGAGGATGCCGCACGCCTGACCGGCCCGCACGGAGCCCGCGCCCAGTGCCGTGGCGGCGATGTCGTACGGGGCCATCGCGACCGGCGTCCCGGCGGGGAGGCCGAGCGCCGAGGCGGCCTCCCGGGTCAGCTCGGCGACGTGGCCGGCGCGGATCGGGGGCAGCAGCCGCTCGGCCCACTCCAGGCCGAACATGGCGAGCAGCGCGGGGGAGTACGCACGCGCCCGCAGGTCCATGAACGGCGCTGACGCGTCGGACTCGTCGGCCACCAGCTCCCCGGTCAGCTTCGCGAAGATCCAGCCGCCGCAGGTCAGCATGGCGCTCGACCGGTCGAGCCGTTCGGGATCGTTCGCGCGCAGCCAGGTCAGGATCGCGTGCGGCAGCCCCGAGGCGGCCGACGAGCCGTTCAGGCGGAAGGCCTCGGCCGCGACCCCGGAGCGGGTCCAGGCGTCCACGGTCGAGGCGGCCCTGGCGTCGTTCCACAGGATGGCGGGCCCGGTCGGCTCGCCGTTCGCGTCGACCAGCCAGCAGCCGTCGCCCTGCGCCGTCACGGCCACGAAGTCGACCTCGTCCACCTGGGCGGCCACCTCGCGCACGGTGGCGGCGACCGCCTCCCAGACGGCGCCCATGTCCTGCTCGGCATGGCCGGGCGCGGGCCTGGAGACCGTGGTCTCTCTCCGGGCGACGAACGCCTCCGCGCCCTCGGCGTCGTACCCGACCGCCTTGATGACCGTGGTCCCGGCGTCCACGCAGATGATCGCCATCAGGCCCTGCCGTGAGAGGTCCTCGACCGCCGCGACACGGAGTCGACGATCACCGCGAGCAGCAGCACCGCGCCGGTGACCACGAACCTGATCGAGGAGTCGAGGTTGAGCAGGGTCAGGCCGCTGGAGATCGACTGGATCACGATGATGCCGAGCAGCGCGCCGAACGCGGTGCCGCGCCCGCCGAACAGGCTCGTCCCGCCGATCACGGCCGCCGCGATGGCGTTGAGGTTGACGTCGCCCGTGCCGCTGGACTGGTTGGCCGCCGCGAGCCTGGCCGCGGCCAGGATGCCGCCGACCGCCGCGAACGTGGAGCAGAGCACGAACACCGAGGTGTAGATGGCCTTGACGTTGATGCCGGCCCGGCGGGCGGCCTCCACGTTGCCGCCCACGGCGTAGACGGCCCTGCCCCACTTCGTCCGCGACAGCAGGTAGTGCATGATCAGCACGAGCGCCACGAAGAAGACGAACATCCAGCCCACGCCGCGGGTCTGGCCCAGGTACCAGACCACGAACGCCAGCACCACCAGCAGCGCCACGCTCCTGACGGCCAGCACCGACACGCTCTTGGCCGACAGGCCGGCCTTGCGCCGCTGCTGCGCGTGCAGGTACCCGCTGGCGAACAGCCACACGGCCGCGATGACCGCGAACGTGTACGACAGCCAGGCCGGCACGAAGTCGAGCTGCGCGAAGTTCACCAGACCCGAGTCGAACGGCAGGTTGATCGAGCCCTTGGTGCCCAGGACGTACAGCTGGAGTCCGAGGAAGGCCAGCAGGCCGGCCAGCGTGATCACGAAGCTCGGCACGCCGAACCTGTTGAACAGCTGCCCGTACACCCAGCCGACGACCGCACCCATGATCACCGCGGCCGCGATGGCCAGCCAGACCGGCAGCCCCTGGCCCACGAACAGCACCGCGAGCACCGCGCCCGACAGTCCGCTGACCGAGCCGACGGACAGGTCGATCTGGCCCACGAGCAGCACGCACACGATGCCGAGCGCGATGATGCCGACGGCGGCGGACTCCAGCGTGAGGTTCACCAGGTTCGCGCTGGACAGGAAGATCGGGTTCAGGACCTGCAGCACCGTCCAGATGACCACGAGCCCGACCACGACGGGGATGACGCCGAGGTCGCCGCCTCGGGCGCGATCGAGCACGTCGGCGAGCGCGCCGCGCAGCCCGGCGCGGTCCTGGAGCCGCTCGTCCTGGCGGTCTGTCGTCAAAGTGCTCACGACTGAGCTCCCTTCTGCGCCCGCCGGGACACCGCGTTGTCGGTGGCGCCGGTGATGGCGGCGATGATGTCCTCGGTGGAGACCTCGTCCACGGCGAACACCCCGTTGTTGCGGCCCAGGCGCAGCACCGCGACGGTGTCGGCGACGGCCTTCACGTCCGCCATGTTGTGGCTGATCATGATGACGCCCAGGCCGTTCTCACGCAGCCGTTCGACCAGGTTGAGCACCTCGGCCGTCTGGGCCACGCCGAGCGCGGCGGTGGGCTCGTCGAGGATGATGATCTTCGGGTCGCCGAGCAGCGACCTGGCGATGGCCACCGTCTGCCGCTGGCCGCCCGACAGCGCCGCGACCGGCACCCGCACGCTCGGGATCTTGGCGGAGAGCTGGCGGAGCAGCTCCCACGAGCGAGTCTCCATGGCCACGTCGTTGAGACGCAGCGGGCGGATCTCCTGGCCGAGGAACAGGTTCTGGATCACGTTGAGGTTCTCGCAGAGCGCCAGGTCCTGGAAGACCGTGGCGATGCCGAGCTTGTGCGCGGCGGACGGCGTGGGGATCTCGACCTCGTTCCCCTCGAACGTGATCGTGCCCGCGTCCGGCGGGTGCACGCCGGACAGGATCTTGACCAGCGTCGACTTGCCCGCGCCGTTGTCGCCCACGACGGCGACGACCTGGCCGGCCGCGACGTCGAGTTCGATGTCGGTGAGCGCGGCCACCGCGCCGAAGGTCTTGCTGATCCCGCGCAGGGACAGGACGGTCATCGGCGCACTCCTACTTGATGCCGAGCTCTTCGCAGCCCTTGGCGTACTCGCCGGTGCAGACGTCGGCGGCCTTCATGATGCCGCTGTCGAACAGCACCTCCTTGATGTTCTCCTTGGTCACGACCGTGGGGACGAACAGCTCGGAGGGGGTGTTGTAGAGCGTGGTCTTTCCTGCGGGCTTCTTGCCCTGCATGAACTCCCAGGCCGTGTTCGCCGCGGCCTCGGCCACGATCTTGATCGGCTTGGAGATGGTGTTGTACTGGTCGCCCGCGACGATGCGCTGCGCGGCGGCGACCTCGGCGTCGTTGCCGGTGACCGGGGGCACCTTCACGCCGGCGGCCTTGAACGCGGCGATCGAGCCGCCGCCGGTGCCGTCGTTGGCCGCGACGACGCCCACGATCTGGTCCTTGAACTGCGTGATCTGGCCGCTGACCCAGGTCTGCGCCTTCTCCGGCTGCCAGTCGGGCGTGTCGTACTCGGCCAGCAGCTTGAAGCCGCTCGGGTCGACCGCGCTGTGGATGCCCTTCTTGATCAGGCCGGCCGCCGCGTCCGTGGGGGAGCCGTTGACCTCGAGGATGCCGCCCTTGGCGTTCTCCTTCTTGAGGTGGTCGACCAGGGACTGGGCGATCATCTGGCCGATCTTCTCGTTGTCGAACGAGATGTAGTAGTCGGCGGGCGTGGCCGGGACCGGCCGGTCGTAGGCGATGACCGGCACCTGCTGCGACTGGGCCGACTTGACGATGGTGGCCGCGGCGGCGGAGTCGACCGGGTCGATCACGATGGCCTTGACGCCCTGGGCGAGCGCCGAGTTGGCCTGCTGCTGCTGCTTGGCGGCGTCGGAGTCGGCGTTCTGGTAGATGACCTGGCAGGTCGGGCAGAGCTGCTTCATCTTGGCCTCGAACAGCGGCTTGTCCTGCAGCTCGTACCGGGTGGAGGCCAGGTCGGGCATGAGGAAGGCCACCTTGGCGTTCTCGACGGCGCCGCCACCACTGGTGTTCGCGCCGGTGGAGCCGGAGCCCGAGCCGGAGCCGCACGCGGCCAGCGCCGAGCCTGCGAGCACTGCCACTGCGGCGAACGTGGAGGTCCGCATCTTCGCTCTGTTCACGGGTTTGTTCCTCACTTGCTACCGGGATTCATGACGCACTGCCCCCGAAACAGGACATGGCCCTCACAACGGGACACATCCTGTGGTGCGGCTCACGGTAGCGCGCCTTCTGAAACTTTGTCCAGCAAAGATGTTCAGAGTTGCCGGGCGGCCGCGACCAGGCCCTCTGCCGTAGGGACATCGGTGACGAGTTGGTTGAAGTAGCCGCCCTTGGCTCCCGCGACGATGGACAGCACCTTCTCCGCGCCCACCGCGACCGCGATGGTGGTCGGAATGCGGCGCAGCTCCTCCAGCCGGGTCGCGACCAGGCGCTCGCTCCCGGGGTACGTGATCGGCTCGCCGTCGCGGTCGTAGACGCGCATGCACACGTCGCCCACGGCCTCGCGCAGGCTGTCTGCGTCGCGCGGCATGAGGGCGGGCATCATCTGCCGCATCAGCGGGGCCGAGCCGACGCCGACGATGGCGCACTTGGCGTGCGCCCACAGGTCCATGACCCGGCGCACCGACGGCTCATGCTGGAGCGAGTAGAACAGCTCGGGGCCGGGCAGCGCGGGCGCGTAGAGGTAGGCGGGCACGCCGCCGACGCGTTCGGCCAGGATGCGGGTGGTCTCGTTGGTCTGGAACCACGGCTGCGGCTCCTCCTGGCCGCCCACCGCGGGGGCGATCGTGACCCCGGGATAGTGGCCGAGCCCCTCGCGGGCGCACTCGTAGACCGTGGTGCCCGACGAGACGAGCACGACGTCGCCGGACTCCAGTCCGACGGCCGCCAGCGCGCGGGCCACGGCGGGGGCCAGCCACGGGCCCAGGGTGGGGCCGCTGACCTTGGGGACCAGGTAGACGCGCTGCAGCTGGAGCACCTCGGCCACCTCGGCGGCCAGCGGGCCGTCCCCGAGCGTGGCCGGCCGGTGCACCTTGATCTCGACGATGCCCTGCCTGCGGGCCTCGGTGAGCAGCCGGCTCACCGTCGCCCTGGAGACGCCGAGCCGCTTGGCGATGTCGCCCTGGGTGGCCTCCTCCATGTAGTACTGCTGGGCCGCGGCGTACATCAGCTCTAGGGGGAACCTGGCCTGCGTCTCGGGTGCGACGTCGGCGGCATTCATGCGCGCTCCTGTACGTTGCGTGAAAAAATTTTCTGAACTGATGCGCAAACGACTATATGGCGGGCCGCGTTCAGCGGTCCACTGGGCATCGTGCACACTCTTCGCTTACGATCGGCTGCATAAAGTGACGGTCGCGGCTGGGAGGGGCAGTGTCCAAAGGGATGTTCGTCGCGGCGGCCATCGGTCTCGTGGCCGCGGGCATGGCACCGCCTGCCCCCGCGGTGGCCAAGGTTCTCAAGTGCGACGCGGTCGTGCAGGAGCAGGGCAGCGACCTCGGCGTCGCCGCGTGCAGCAATCCCACGGGCGAGACGTGGATGTTCCGCGCCGTGGTGGTCTGCCGGCGGGCGCTCGACGTCCTGGGCGAGTGGGTGACGCTGCCGCCCGGCGGCTACGGGCAGTCGCAGGGGTCCTGCGACAGTGCCGGCCCCGGCAGTGTGGGCGTGGAGGAGAAGCTCGCCTGAAGGTCACCCGGGGGCGAGCAGCTCGCCGGAGCCGCGGGCGATGAGCCGTACCGGAAGCTCGATGTGCTCCGGTGGGCCCGAGTCGCCGCGCAGGCGACGGAACAGCAGCTCGGCCGCCACCCGCCCCATCCACGCGGGGTCCTGCGCCACCACGCTCACCCGCGGGTTCAGCAGGTCGGCCAGCTCGAAGTCGTCGAACCCCACGAGCGCCACCCGCCGCCCGTCGAGCGCGCGCAGGGCGGTCACGGTGTAGCGGCCGTTGCCGGTGAACAGCGCGGACGGCGGATCGTCCAGCGCGAACATACGGGCCAGATCCGCGCGTACCGCCTCCAGGGAGGGCGGCCGCATCGACACCAGCCGCTCGTCGAACAGCCCCCCGAGCGCCTCGCGGTAGCCCTTGAGCCGTTCGGCGGCGGTGAAGATCTCCGGATCGTCGCCGAGGAAGGCGATCCTGCGGTGGCCGTGGCCCATGAGATGGCGGATCGCCTCCCCGGCGCCGCCCGCGTTGTCGGCGAGCACCGTGTCCAGGTCGATCCCCGCCCCCGGCGGCCGGTCCGCGAACACCACCGGCGTACCGGCCTCCAGCTCGGGACGCAGGTACGTGTGGTCCTCGCCGGCGGGCACCACGATCAGCCCGTCCACCCGGCGCGCGCAGAACGTCTCGACCAGCTCCCGTTCCCTGCCGGGCTCCTCGCCGGACGATCCGCTCAGCAGCAGGCAGCCGTGCCCGATGACGACGTCCTCGACGGCCCGGCTGAGACCGGCGTAGAACGGGTCCGCGAGGTCCTCGATGACCAGCCCGACCGTGGCGGTCCTGCCCCTGCGCAGCACCCTCGCGCTCTCGTTGCGGCGGTAACCCAGCCGGTCGATGGCCGCGCGCACCCGCTCGGCCGTGGCCGGGTGGACGCCGGGCTCGCCGTTCACGACGCGCGAGACGGTCTTGAGTGCCACACCGGCGGCCGAGGCGACGTCCTTCATCGTCGGTCTCACGCCAGGATCATGTCTCACCGTGACCCGGCAGACAACGTTGTCACGACGTTATGCGAGAGTGGTGCCCTATGTCGGTGAGATCTGCCGTGCTGGTGGCGGGGTTCGTGCTGGCCGCGCTCAACCTGCGCCCGGCCATCGCGGGTGTCTCCCCGCTCCTCGACGAGATCATGAAAGACGTGGGCCTCTCGCCCGCCGGCGGCGGCGCGGTCACCACGGTCATGGTGGTCTGCCTGGGCGTGTTCGGGCTGGTCACGCCGCTGCTCGCACGCAGTTTAGGGCTGGACCGCACGCTGCTGGCCGGGCTGCTCGTCATCGCGGCGGGCGTGACCCTGCGCGGCCTCGACGGCGCGCCCGTGCTCTACCTCGGCTCCGCCCTCGCCGCCACCGCGATAGCCGTCATGAACGTCTCCATGCCCGCCGTCGTCAAGCAGCACTTCCCCACCCGGGTCAACCTCATGACCGGCGTCTACGTCGCCTCGGTGGTGGCCGGCGCCACCCTCGCCTCCGGGCTGGTCATCCCCGTCGAGCACGCCACGGGGTACGGCTGGCGCGGCGTCTCCGCGCTGCTCGCCGTGCCGGCCCTGCTGGCCGCGCTGCTCTGGCTGCCCCAGGCGCTGCGCGGCCGGGGTGCGGCGCAGAACGGGCCCAGGCCGTTCGGCGAGGTGCTCAGGAGCCGCGTGACCTGGTACGTGACCGCGCTCATGGGCCTGCAGTCGCTGACCTTCTACGTCATGCTGGCCTGGCTGCCGACGATCTTCCTGGAGGCCGGACTGGCCGCCGACCAGGCGGGCTACCTGCTCAGCCTGACGAACCTGGTCCAGGTGGTCACCGCGCTCGCGGTCCCCGTGCTGGCCGGCAGGCGTGAGTCGCAGGTGCCGTACGTGGTGGGCTCCGGGGTGCTGACCGTCCTGGGCTACCTCGGCGTGCTGCTGGCTCCGACGACGGCGCCGTGGGTATGGATGATCGTGCTGGGGATCGGCCAGGGGGCCTCGTTCGCGCTGGCGCTGCTGATCATCGCGCTGCGGCCCGCCGATCCGGCCACCGTGACCGCGCTGTCGGCCGTGGCGCAGTCCGTGGGGTACGTGATCGCGGCGCTGGGGCCGTTGCTGTTCGGGTTCCTCAGGGAGGTCTCCGGCGGCTGGTCGGTGCCGCTGGTGGCCGGGCTGGGAGTGATCGCGGTCCAGATCGTGGCTGGGTGGTTCGCGGGGCGGCCTGCTACCTTAGGTAAGGCTTACCTATAGGGAGGTTCCAGCGTGCTGACCGAGGCGCTCCAGCGTCTCGCCGACGGGCGGGGCGGGGTCATCGGGGTCGAACCGGGACTGGTCATCGAGCCCGACGAGAGCTGGACGCCGGTCACCGAGCTGCTGCGGGAGCCGTACGAGCTGCTCGTCGGGTTGATCGACGAGACGGCCGCGCGCTGGAACGCGCCGCGCCACGTCGGGGCGGCGCTGTTCTGGAAGACCTACAGCTACTGGCACACGCTGCCCATGGCGCTCGGATGGGCGCTGGACGGGCGGGTGCCGGTCATGCGGCCGGCCGACACGTACTTCAAGGTGTCGGAGGCCGGGGTGACCGTCGCCGCGACGCGGGTGAGCTGGGGGTCCGGCGCCCGCGCGATCGGTGAGGCGCTCGCGGAGTCGCAGCGGCCGCTGGTCAAGGCCATCGAGGCGGTGGCGAAGGTGGGCGAGCGCACGCTGTGGGGTTCCACGGCGGAGGCGTTCGCCCACCCGCTGACGTCTGTCGTGCCCGGCGACTACATGCGGCTGCTCAAGGAGCTCGGCGCGCCGGTCGACGGGCTGATCGAGCCCGCCGGCGACGGCTACTTCCGCAGGACCTGCTGTCTGTGGATCACGCTGCCCGACGTCGAGCCCTGCGGAAGCTGCTGCGTGCTGAGGCCGCCGCGGCGTCGCCCGGCGGCCTGAGGGTGCCGCGTGCTCAGGCCACGACGGCGTCGTCCAGCGGCCTGAGCTCGTCGGCGTAGCTGACTGAGACGCGGCGCATGACGCCGGTGTCGTCGATCGAGTACTGGCCGAGCCGCCACAGCGGCGGCGAGTAGGCGTGGATGGAGACACTGTTGTCGACCGCGCCGTTGAGCCGGTGTATGTGGTCGGGCCCGAACGAGAACGACTGGCCCTCCGAGACCACGGTCTCCAGGTGCTCGCCGCCGATGCGGGGGTTGCACTCCAGCAGCGCGCCCTGGACGACGTGGACGGCTCCCGAGGAGATGTCGTGGTCGTGCCAGCCCGTGTCGTCCTCCGGGCGCCAGCACAGGAGCCATACGTCCACGTACGCGTCACGGTAGAGCGAGGCGTAGTGCCTGCCGCCCTCTTGCGGGAAGGCCACCTGGTCGCGCCACTCCTCGGGGTGGGCGGCCAGCTCGTTCACCAGCTCGCGCAGCTCGCGGCGGTCGAGCGTGCGCTCCGGTAGCCGGGCACAGGTGCCCCCGTCCTGGATCTGGATCGTGCTCACGTACGAGTCTCCTTTCTGCCGAGTAGACGACGGGGGTTGACGACCCGGATGGCATGGCCGGCGGCCGCGCCGAGACCGGGCTCGGGTGCTGTGGCGTAGGGGGCGTCGGACCCGTTGACGACGACGTCGATGCCCAGCTCGCGGACGATCGCGTCGATCGCGCGCGGGCCGTACGAGGAGGTCTCCACGAAGAAGTCATGATCGACCAGGCCGCGGGTGCCGCCGCCCCTGGCGATCAGGCGCTCGGAGTGCAGCGGGGCCAGGCCCGCGAGCGCCGCGAAGCAGACGCGCAGCCTGGGGTGCCTGGGCCGTACCACGGCGTGGAAGTAGTGCCAGGCGGCGTGCAACTGCTGCACGTACGGCACCACGGCGGGCCACCACGGCGGCGTGCCCGGGGCCGGGGCGGCAGGGCCCGGGTGGACGAACAGCGGCAGGTCCCTGTCCGTCAGCACCTCGAGCAGCCGGTCGTCGGGGAGTGCCGTCGCGGGGATCTGCAGCCCGGCGAAGCCGCGGTCGAGGTCCTTCGCCAGGCGGTCGGGGTCGGACTCGCTGAGACACGTGGACGCCCAGGCCCCGAACGGCTCGCCCAGCGCGAGCGCGCCGTCGTGGTAGGCGTCGATCAACGGCCACGACTCCTCGGGCGGCAGGGACTCGACTCCGAGCGGACTCGACATCGACACCAGCGCCAGCTCCAGGCCGGTGGTGTCCCTGCGGTCGCCGGGGTCGATCTCGTACGGGGGCTCGCCGTCGAGGATCAGCGTCCAGCCGTCGACATAGGGCGGGGAGGTGCGGGCGCGCAGGGCAGCGACGAACGAGTGGGTCCACACATGCTGATGGACGTCGACGCTCACGGCTGCCTCCTTCCCCTATTTCCTACTTACATTACATGTTAAACCGCTGCGCTGCGTCGTGCCTACCGTGAAGCGTTTCAGTGATACGGTTCAGTGAACCGCTTCACCTCCGGCTTGTCAACGGGTCGGGGAGCGGCAGGACCGGCAGACGGCGTGGCGGAAACTGCGGTTCTGTCGTTGTCACCGAATAGGCTGGCTGAATGCCTCGGAAGAGAGCCACGATCCGTGAGGTGGCCCAGGCCACGGGCCTGTCACCCGCGGCCGTCTCCTATGCCCTGCGCGGCCTGCAGGTGTCCGAAGAGACCATGGAGCGGGTGCGCGCCGCGGCGGCGGAGCTCGGCTACGAGGCCGACCCCATCGCCAGGGCCCTGGCCAGCGGGCGCACGGGCATGATCGGGCTGCTGTGCGGCTCGCTGGAGGACCTGTGGCAGCAGTCCTTGGCGGTCGGCATCAGCAGGGGCTTGCGGGAGAAAGACCGTTACGCGCTGATCCTCGATGCGGTCGGCGACCCCGCCCGCGAGCGCACCTTCGCCCAGCGGCTCCGCGACCAGCGCGTCGACGGCCTGATCGTCCAGCCGATCGACCCGGCGGCGGCGTTCTGGGCCGAGCTGTGCGAGTCGCTGCCGGTGGTCGCGATCGGCGACTCGATCGCGGGCACGGCAGGAGAGGTCGTCTTCGACAACCGGCGCGGCGTGACCATGGCCCTGGAGCACCTGCGCGACCTCGGCCACCGCCGCATCGCGGTCCTCACCCCGACCAGGGCCAGCACGCCCGACCGTCCCGCCGACCTGCACGTCACGGCCGAGGCCGACCGGCTGGGCCTCGACATCGAGGTCGCCACCGCGCCTCACGGCCTCGCCGGCGCCACCTCGGCCGCCCGCGACCTGCTGACCGCCCGGGGGCCGAGCGCGGTGTTCTGCTTCGCCGACTCCATCGCCTACGGGGTTTACGCGGCGGCTCAGGAGCTGGGGCTGGCCGTTCCCGGTGACGTGTCGGTCATGGGCTACGACGACCACCCGATGTCGGGGCTGCTCACGCCTGGGCTCACGACCGTCGACTGGGACATCGACGGGATCGTCCGGGCGGCGGTCCGGCTGATCTCGGCGGCGACCGACGGCGGCACCCGACGCCGCCGCGTGGTCCAGGCGCCCACGCTCAGGGAACGGGGGTCGGTGGCCCGGGTTCCGTGACGGGAGCCCGGCACCTCGGGGTGCGGCTTGCGCGGGGTGTCGCGTCGTCGCCTGCCGTGCGCGTTGCGTCGTCCGCCACGGCTTGGGGCGCGCGTCGCGTCGTTCACGTCGAGGGCTTTCCACTCCGCCTGGCCGTGCGCGTTGCGCCGGGTACCGCCGCACTTCGTCTCGCCGTACCGGCGCTGAGTGGGGGGCGGAGGGGGCGTTGTCAGGGACCGGCGCTTCGGGGGTGCGGACGCGTCGTCCGGTGCCGCCGTCTTGGGGCGCGTGTCCTTGGGCGCCCGTAGGGCCGCGTCACCAGTGCCGTCGCAGGCACCCCATGGTGCCGTTCACGCGGGCGTCGGACCGGCGGCCGAAGTTGTGCACGCCGCCCGAGCGGCGGCGGTCCGGAGCGACCCCAAAAGGGTCAGGAAGGTGGGTGGAGAGCGTGGCGGGAGGCGGTCAGGTCGGTGGTGAGGGGACGGTCCGGGGTGGGGCCGCGCAGGGCGCGGCCGGCGGCCGTGTGCTCGCAGGCCAGGACGATCTCCAAAGGCTCCAGGCAGCGGAGCGCATGGCGGGCGGCCTGGGTGGCGAAGCCCGCGTGGTCCTCCGTGCCGAGGGAGATCACCGCCGTGCCCGTCGTCACGGGGTGGGCGAGGTGGCGGAGTTCGGCGAGGGCGTCCTGGGCCACGTACTCCAGGATCAGCAGCCCCGACGAGCCGGGCCGGTCGGCGAGGAAGGGGTGGCGGCCGGTGTAGGCGGGGTCCATGAGGGTGGCCAGGCGGGCGGCGCTGAGCTGGGCCGTCTGCACGAGCGCGGCACGCAGCGCGTCGAGCGCCAGGGACACCGGGGCCGAGTGGAAGTTGCCGTTGTGCCAGGCGAGGGAGCCGGAGATGAGGGGGTTCTCGGTGGCGGCGTTGAGGTCGGTCTCGACGGCGGCGGCCGCTCGGTCGAGCGTGTCCATGGCGGCGCCGTGCACCTGGGCGAAGGCTCGGTAGCCGTACGGGTCCTGCACGCGGGTCCCCGGAGCCTGGGTGAGCAGGCCGCGCAGGCGTGCGGCCACGGTGGCCTGGCCGGCGTGGGGCCGGGCCTCCTGTACGGCGGCGGCCAGCGGCTCCGCCGAGGCGTGCACGGCGGCGAACGACATCGCGGCGACGTCGACGGCGGCCTCCAGGAGGTGGCGGAGGCGGTGGCAGGCGATGGCGGCGTCGGCGAGCGTGGCGGCCCCCGAGCTGATGAACGGCAGCGCGTCCCCGGAGGCGAGCGGGAAGCGGGGCTGGTCGGCGGGGGCCGGCGGGGGTTCGTGGTGCCAGGGGAGCTCGCCCAGCAGACACAGGGCGGTGGTGGCGAGGGCAGTGAGGTCGCCGGTGCCGATGGCGCCGTACGTCTGGATCGGCGGGGTGAAGCCGCCGTTGATCGCGTCGGCCAGCACCGGGAGCACGGCGGGGTCGATGCCGGAGCCGCCCGCGACGAGCTGGTTGAGCCGGACCACCAGCATGGCCCTGGCGCGGGCCGGCGGGATCAGCGGGCCGGCGCCGCACACGTGGCTGCGGAGCAGGTCGAGGCCGGGCTCTTCGACGAGTACGCCCCTGTTGGCGCCCACGCCGGTGCTCCGCCCGTACACGGGGCCCTTGAGCTCCTGGGCGGTGGTCCACGCGGCCCGGGCCCGATCCAGGGAGGCGATCGTGACCCGGGCCCCGCCGTACGCGGCCTCGTGGACCTGCCCGCAGGTCAGGCCGGCGCCGTCGAGCTCCACGTGCAAGTTCAGTCGCCGTCGGGGAGGATGAGGCCCAGCAGCCAGCTCACGACGCTGACGATGATCGCGCCCCAGAACGCGGCCGGGTAGAAGTTCGAGACGTGGAAGGGGATGTCGAGCTGGCCCGCGATCCAGCTCGTCAGCAGCAGCATGGCCGCGTTGATGACGAGCAGGAACAGGCCGAGCGTCAGCACGACGATGGCGCACCCGAGCGCCTTGACGATGGGCTTGACGATCGCGTTCACGAGGCCGAAGATCAACGCCACGATGAGCAGGACGCCCCAGTATTTGGCGGAGTTCGTGGGGGCGCTGACCCCGATGCCGGGGACGAGCTGGATGGCCACCCATAGGGCCACCGCCGCCGCGATGGTTCTGATGATGAATCTCACGCTGCTTGATCCTCCCACTTGAGCTCGGTAATTCGATAGTGGCGCAGTCTGCGCGTTTCCGGCGGCTACTCTGCGTAGTCGCCGGTTATCGCCGGCCCAACTCGGGCAGGGGGCGTCGAGGGGAGGGAGCGAGATGGAAGCGAACGGGCTCGAGTCGCTGCCGGCCGACGAGTTGCACGATCGGGCGGTACGTTACGCCGTACGCCATGGGGACCTGGGGTTTCTCTGGGATCTGCTGAAGGTCATCCCGGCCGCCGAGGCCGCCAGCGGTCACGGCGCGGAGGCCGCCCATGACCTCAGCCGGGTTTCCGCGCTGCTCAGCGACGCCATCGCCTCCGGCGAGGGACAGCTGGGCGAGGCGCTGCGCCCGATCTACATAGAGTATCTGCGCAAACATCCCGACGCCTGACCGTGAGAGACGGCTGAGGAGGCGGCCCGGCGCGGCTCCGCGCGCCACCCTCCGTAGCCACTCGAGCGCGGCGGGCCGCCGAGGGAGGGCGGCCCGCCGGAAGGCGGTCAGCCCGCCAGACGTGCTTCCGCCCCGCTGTAGTCGGCGAGGCCGGGCGTGCTGATCTCCTGCCCGTCCCGCGTGATGATCATCGTCTGGTACGGCCCCGCCTCCGCCAGGTCGGCCGCGAAGCGCCTGGCCACGATGGGTCCCATGGCGTAGATGGCGGTGGCGTACGCGTCGGCGATCCCGAGGTCGGGCCCGATCACGGTGACCGAGCCGAGGCCCTCCTCGACCTGCCCCGTACGCGGGTTGACCACGGGAGCGCCGCCCGAGGTGGCGATGCCCAGGTCGTGGGCGAAGACGACCTTGCGTACCAGGTCCTTGCGCGGGTCCCGGATGCCGACGCGCCAGCGCTTGCCGGGGGCGGCCGAGCCGCGCACCCTGATGTCCTCGCCCGCGCTGATGCGGTGGTCGCCCGCGCCCGCGTTGACCAGGGCGCGGGACAGCCGCTCGAGCGCCCAGCCCTTGATGTAGCCGGACGGGTCGATGACGCCGTTGATGCGCGCCTCGAAGTAGCCGTCCGTGGCCTCGCTGAGCTCGTCGCAGCGGTGGAGGACCTCGACGAGCTCGGGGATCTGCCTGATCGTCTGGCCGCGGTTGAGCCGGCCGATCTGGCTGTCCTCCTTCACCGGGCTGAAGGTGTCGTCCACCCACCTCAGCCAGGAGAACGCGTCATCCATCAGCGGGACCAGCTCGCGCGCCGGGAGAGCGGTGCGGATGTCCACACTGACCGGCATGCCCATGACCATCTCGACACGGGCGCTTCCGGGGAAAGTCGTCACCTTGCCTCCTTGTCCGCAGCCCACCGTTGCAGATGAGGCGTAATGTGGACCTAAACCTTTTGCTGTGATTTGAAATGAATCTGTGATCTTGGCACCGCAAGGCGTGACAACGCCCCGCCCACGTACCTCTTGAACTGCCGCGGGCCGGCCACCACTACATCGCGGTCGGAGATGTCGGGAAACTCGCGGCTCAGGCCCGAGGCGCTGACGCGCTCCTTGGCGCGGGGGTCGTGCTCGCCGCCCTCGACGAGGATGAGGCCGTAGCGGGCCTCCAGGTCGCGCAGCTCGTCGGTGGCACGCTCGATCCGGTAGACGGCCACGGTGTCGGTCGCGCCGTCCAGCCGGGCCCGCAGGGCGGACGGGTCGAGGCCGGTGGCGATCAGCAGGGTCGGCCTGGCCGTGGCGGGCACCCGGTGGCTGCGTACCGCCATGACGGCCGCCATCGCGTACAGGGCGACCGAGCCCGCGCGGCTGAGCTCGGTCACGTACGCCGTGGAGCTGAACTCGTGCGCCACCAGCAGCGCGCCGGCCAGGTAGCCGCCGAGCCGCAGCCGCTGCCTGGCCTCCTCGGTTCGCAGGTGGTCGGCGGCCTTGACGATGAGGAAGCCGAGGGCGACGAGCAGCGCCGCCGCGGCGTAGGCCGTCGGCCGCCACGGGTAGCCGAAACCCGGCTGGATCGCGCCGAACTCGGCCACCGCGACGCCGCACCAGAAGAGGATCGGGCCGGGGTTCGCATTCGCCTGGCTTGCCATGCTCCTCACGATCCTGAATGAACATTAAAGCTTTCTGAGTAGGGTCTGAAACATGGCTAACGTGCGTGTCGAACGAACAGAGGACGGCGGATTCCGGGCCACGAACGCCCGCGGCGCCGAGGTGCGGATGGGCGGCGGTGACGAGGACGGGGTCTTCACCCCCGTGGAGTTGCTGTTGGCGGCGGTGGGCGGGTGCAACATCGTGACCGTCGAGCCGCTCACCGCCAAGCGCGGCCACCGCCTGGTGCGGCTGGCGATGACCGTGCAGGCGGAGAAGGTCGAGCCGAGCAAGCTCGGCCCCGTCACCGTCACGTACGAGGTGGAGCTGCCCTCGGAGGAGGCCGGCGAGGTCTTCAGGGCGGTCGCGGAGCGGGTGCACGAGAAGTACTGCACGGTGAGCAGATCGTTGCAGGAAGGCACAGAGGTTCGGCTGGAGGTTCCCTAGTCGGATAAAACAGATATTCGACCCCGTCATGACGCGACCGTTGCATTCGTCTCGGTAGCGTTGTAGCAGGTCAAGAGACCAGCGAACCTTCACCGATGCGGACGCGGAGGGGGACCGCGGTTCGCCAGTGCGGGACCGCCGGTGTTTTTGGGGGAAGACACCGGCCTGGACCGCCGCCGATCGGGCCGGGCAGCTTTGGGGGAACTGCCCGGCCCGATCTATGCGTATCCTCCGGTTTCGTGAAGAAAGTTCTCATTGACTGCGACCCCGGTATCGACGACGCGCTCGCCCTGGCCCTTGCCGCCGGCTCCCCTTCCCTCGACGTGGTGGGCATCACCACCGTGGGCGGCAACGTCGATCTCCCCCTGACCACGGCCAACGCGCTGGCACTGAGAGAGTTCCTGGAGCTGGGGAACGTCCCGGTGACACCGGGCAGCGCCGGCGCCCTGCTGCGCGAGACGGTGCGCGCCTCCCGCGTGCACGGGACCACGGGCCTGGGCGACGTCGTGCTGCCGGCCCCGGCCCTGGACCCGTCGGACGGGCACGCGGTCGACTTCATCGTGGACACCCTGAAGGCCGCCCCTGGCGAGATCACGCTGGTGGCCGTCGGCCCGCTGACGAACATCGCCCTCGCCGTACGCCGCGAGCCCCGCGTCGTGGAGTGGGCCCGCGACCTGGTCATCATGGGCGGCTCGTTCACGCGCGGCAACCACAACCCGGCCGCCGAGTTCAACATCCTGGCCGACCCTGAGGCGGCCGCGATCGTCTTCGGCGCGGGGTGGACGGTGAAGATGCTGGGCCTGGACGTGACGCTGACCGCCGTGGTGACCTCGGACGTGCTCGACCGGATGCGTCTCCTGGGCAGGCTGGGCGAGCAGCTGCTGGCGCCCGCCGCGCAGTTCTACGGGGTGGTGACGGCCGACGGCGGCCCGGCCATCCACGACGCGTGCGCGGTGGCGTACGTGCTCGATCCCTCCCTGTTCACCTGCGTGCCGGCGGTGGTGAACGTGGAGACCGCCGGGCTTTACACGCGGGGGATGACCGTGACGGACTTCAAGGTGAGCGCGCAGGACGCGAACGCGCTGGTGGCTACCTCGATGGACGTGAAGGGGTTCTGGGAGCTGGTTCTGGGGGCGTACGAGGGACTGGCGGGGCGGCTCGGATGATGTGCGGGCATTGCTCGGCGGCTGATACAGTTACATCTGTTGCGCCGCTAGCTCAGTTGGTTAGAGCAGCTGACTCTTAATCAGCGGGTCCGGGGTTCGAGTCCCTGGCGGCGCACCGGCGAAAATCCCGGCTCGCGCATCGCGAGCTGGGATTTTCTCATTGTCTCCATGCCGGTCGGCCATCGGCCGGCAGGGCGTCGGCACGGTCGGAGTGCCGACGCCGGGCACGGAGACTGTGGCCCCCGATCCGCCCCGGTCGAGGAGCAGGCGGTCGAGCGCCAAGCCGGAGAGCAGGCCGGCGAGGGCGGAGATCGCGGAGATCCCCGCCACTCCGACCAGGAGGCGGCGCCGGAAGAGGCTGGGGGGCGCCATCTCCCAGATGCCTTCGCCCGGGTAGAACGTGTAGGTGATACCGCTGTCCCGGCGCCGGTCGCCCTTGGTCATGAGGCCTCCTGTGGTGTCCACGCTGCCCCGCAACTGTCGATCTGCTACCTGCCGTACGGCTGACGCCAACCTGAACGATGCCGGAACGCGGGTCAGGGGCGGGCAGGCGCGCGCAGCACGGCGGCGGCGTTGAAGCCGCCGGCCCCGCGCGCCAGCACCAGCGCGGTGCGCAGTCCCGGCATCACGCGGGGCTCGGTGACGAGGTCGAGGCCGGACTCGACGGCGTCGGCGTCGGCGTACACCGTCGGCGGCACGACCCCGTGGTGGATGGCCAGCGCCGCCCACGCGATGTCCAGCGCCGCCCCTCCCGAGCCCAAGCGCCCGGTCATGGTCTTGGGCACGGTCACCGGCACGCGCCTCGATCCGAAAACCTCGGCGAGCGCGGCCCGCTCCGCCTCGTCGCCGACGCGGTCCCCGGCGCCGTCGGCGAAGACCACGTCCACCTCGTCGGGATCGCATCCGGCCCTGGCCAGGGCTTCCCGCGCGGCCCGCGCGAGCTGCCGGCCGTCGGGCGCCGCGGAGTCGTGGCGGTACGCGTCGTGGGTGGCCGCCGTCCCCGCCACCTCGGCGTAGACGGTGGCGGCCGGCCGCAGGCGCGCGTGCCGCCACTCCTCCACCACCAGCATCGCCCCTCCCTCTCCCGGCACGTAGCCGCCGGCGTCGGGGGTGAAGGGGCGGTAGGCACGTGCGGGATCGTGCGCCCGGCTCAGCGTCGGCTGGCTCGACTGGCACACCAGCGCGTACGGCGAGAGCGGCGCCTCGGTCCCGCCCACGAGGACCGCTTCGCTGCCCCGCCTGATCAGCCTGACGGCCTGGGCGAGGGCGTCGATGCCGCCGGCGCCGTCAGAGACGATCACCCCGCAGGCGCCCTTGATCCGGTGCCGGATGGAGATCTGGCCGCTGCTCGCAGCGTAGAACCAGCCGATCGACTGGTAGGCGCTGACGGCCCGCGGCCCCGACTTGTACAGAGCCTCGATCTCCCGCTGGCCGAACGCGTTGCCTCCCGAGGCGCTGGAGGTGACGACGGACATGTGGAAGGGGTACTCGGAGCGCATGTCGAGCGAGGCGTCGTCCAGCGCGAACTCGCCGGCCGCGAGGGCCATCCACGTCCACTTGTCCGTCTGCACGAGCAGCCGGTTCTCGATGAGCGCGGTCTCGTCGAACCCGCGCACCTGCCCGCCCACCCGGATGGGCAGCGCCTCGGCGTCGGGCAGGGCGGCGATCCCCGAAGCGCCGGCCAGTGAGTTACGCCAGTGCTCGACCACGCCCAGCCCGGTGGGCGCGACCACGCCGATCCCCGTGATCGCGACGCGCCTGGTCACACGCGCTCCAGCCGGGAGAAGACCATCGCGGACTGGAACCCGCCGAACCCGCTGCCTGCCGACAGCGCGTGGTTCACCGTGACCTCGCGGGCGACGCCGGGCGTGTAGTCCAGGTCGCACTCCGGGTCGGGTGTCGCCAGGTTCGCCGTGGGCGGGATGACGCCCCGCTGGATGGCCAGGGCGCAGGCGGCCATCTCGATCGAGCCGATGGCGCCGAGCGAGTGCCCGATCACCGACTTGATGGAGCTGATCGGCGTCCGCCTGGCCGCCTCGCCCAGCGCCCGCTTGTAGGCGGCGGTCTCGTGCCGATCGTTCTGCTTGGTGCCGGAGCCGTGGGCGCTGATGTAATCCACGTCCTTGGGGTTCAGCAGGGCCCGGTCCATCGCCTCCATGATCGCCTCGCCGAGCTCGAAACCGTCCGGGCGCAGCCCGGTCATGTGGAAGGAGTTGGCCCGCGCGGCGAACCCGGCGATCTCGCAGTAGATCCTGGCATCCCGCGCCAGCGCGTGCTCCAGCTCCTCCACGATCAGGACGGCGGCGCCCTCGCCGAGGACGAACCCCTGGCGGTCGGCGTCGAAGGGCCGGGAGGCCTCCTCCGGATCGGCGTTGCGCGGGCTGGTGGCCCTGATCGCGTCGAAGCAGGCCACCGTGATCGGCGAGATCGGCGCGTCGGACGCCCCCGCGATCACGATGTCGGCCTCGCCGTCCTGGATCAGGGCGTGCGCGTGCCCGATCGCGTCGATCCCGGAGGTGCACCCAGTCGAGATCACCGCCGCCGGGCCCTGGGCGCCGAAGCGCACGGCCAGCTCCATGGCCGCACTCGACGGCACCAGCGCGTGGTAGAGGAACGGCCCCACGTGCGCCGGGTCGACCACCCAGTCCCGGCCGCCGTTGCTCGCCACCACGTACTCCTCCTCCAGGCGGATGGTGGAGCCCACGGCGGAGCCGAGTGAGACGCCCATCCGCTCGTGGTCGAGGAGCGACAGGTCGAGGCCGCTGTCGGCGAAGGCCTCGTCCGCGCAGGCCAGGGCCAGGAGGGCGAAGCGGTCCATCCGCCTGGTCTCCTGAGGGGTGAGACCGTAGGCGGCCGGGTCGAAGTCGCACTCGGCGGCGATCTGGGAGCGGAAGGCACCGGGCTCGAAACGGCTGATCCGCCGGATCGCGGGCTTGCCGCCGATGATCCGCTGCCAGAACTCCTCGCGTGAGCCGCCGCCCGGGGCGATCACCCCGATCCCGGTCACGACGCTGCGTCTCATCCGGCCTCCTCAGTGTCTACGTGGCCCAGCTCGGGACGCGGGGCCAGCGGGCTGAGCTGGAACACGGCGAGCGCCTCGCCGTCGCCCACGTTGGTCAGGCGATGCCGTACGTTCCGCGGCACCAGCAGCGACTGGTCGGCGGTGAGCACCACAGGTTCGTCGTCCAGGTCCACCCGCAGCTCGCCCGACGCGAGGAAGATGAACTCCTCCGAGTAGGGGTGGTAGTGCTCGGCCACCTTCTCGCCGGGCGCCAGCCGTACCGCGCCCATGAATCCGGAGGACGCGCCGACGGTCGCAGGTGAGACCAGCGTGCGCAGGTCGCCGCCGCGGCGGGTGTTGGACGGCACGTCGTGGAAGCCGATGACGGCCCGGCGGCGCCGCTCGACCCGCTGCTTGATCACGTCCATCTGGGTCCGGGTGTTCCGGTTGATGTTCCCGGTCATCTGCGCGGTGTCCACCGGGGCGTCCGGCTTCATGAAGAAGTCCTGGACCCAGCGCATGCGCGTGCGGTCGGGGCCCAGCTCCTCGTAGGTCCAGGTGATGTTCATGAACTCGAACGGGCCGGTCTCGACGCGGCGGGCCCGTACCGTCCACGTGTCGTGGTCCCAGGTGCGCTCGGAGACCCACGACCACTCCCTGCCCTGCTCGTCGGGGTGCATCGTGAGGCGGAACAGCACCGAGTCGGCCTCCTCCTCCAGCACCTCGACCTTGGCGTACTCGGTGAACAGGTCGGTCCAGGTACGCACGTCGTTGGTCTGCGCCCAGACGAAGCCGATCGGCGCGTCGATCTCGATCGTGTTGTCGGTGTGCCCGATCATGACGCGGCTCCCGCCAGATTCGCGTTGACCAGGTCGGCGACCGCCCGCGGGCTCTGGTCGGCGTCGATCTCCAGGGCGACGCCGTACTGGTCCTCGATCCGGGCCGCCATCTCCACTCTGGCCAGGGAGTCGAGTTGGAGCTGCTCGAAGGTCAATGAGTAGTCCTCCTGTGCCGGCGCCAGCCCCACGGCCAGCAGAAAAGTCCGCAGAGCGTCTTCGGTGAACATCTCTCGTGCCATTCCGGCTCCTTGTTCGATGGTGGATACCGTGCCAGGGGGGATATGGGGCCAACGGTAGGTTCGGAGCAGGGCCCGGTCTTCCGCCGTGGTGGTGAAACGCGGAGCAAACCGTCAGGATGAGAATCCCTCCCCAGGGATGGGAGGCTTTCGGCTAGCACGAAACACGAAAACGGCATCGCCGGATCCGGCGATGCCGTTCAGCGCGTCCCGCTCAGGGGCGGGAGCCGGCCAGCAGGTGGGCGAAGCGGGGGTTGTCGGCCAGGTACCGCATGTCCTGCGGACCCTCGGTGGCCAGCCAGCGAGCCATGGAGATGAACGTCTCCATCGAGGGCTGCACCACCCTGGTCTCCGGATCCTGCAGTCCGAGGAACGGGACGATGCCGGGTGACTCCGCCACCAGCTTCATCAGGGCGCGCCCCGCCTCCCCGGCGTCCCGCTCGCCCGAGTCGACGGCATCGCAGACCCGTACCATCTCCGCGAACAGCTCGTTATAGGCCGTGTTCCCCGGGAACGGCGACCCCGGGTAGGGCAGCCGCTCCAGGTCGCGGAAGATCGTGTCGTCGCGGCTCTGGCAGAACTTCTCGATCGCCTGGCCGAAATGCATGCTGACCGGCATCTGCGCCCCCGCCCACACCCGGGAGACGGCGTTCCAGAGATCCGGGTGCGACCAGGACACGAACGAGCTGTTGACCAGGTCGTCGTTGTACCGGATCAGCCCCTTCTGCAGGGTGTCCACGTAAGCGAAGCGCTCCTCGGAGAAGTCGTCCTCACGCAGGGCCTCCAGCAGGCGCCAGGCCAGAGCGTTGATGACCTCGCCGGTGTTCGACAGCCCGCGCGAATACAACGGGTCGAGGAAACCCGCGGCGTGGGACATCAGGCACCAGCGCGCCCCGGCCGTCCTGGATGAGGAGTACTGCAGGCGGTCCGTCGACACCCACGGCCGCACCGTCCTGGCGTCGGCGAAGATCCGCTGGAGCAGCGGGAAACGCGCGACGTGCCGGTAGAACTCCTCCTCGGCGCTGATGTCCGACGGCTTGGGATACACCCGCTCGTCGAAGGTCAGCCCCACGCTCACCAGCGGGTTGACCGACCGGGGATCGTTGTTGAACGGGATGATCCAGAACCAGCCCCGCTCGAACACGTGGTGCATGGTGCCTTGCGCCCACGGCACGGCCGGACGCTCCCCCTTGAGGCACTCGTCGGTCGTGCGTACGTCGATCATGTGCGTGAACAGCGAGCGGGAGTGGTGTTTGAGCGGGCACGGCTCCTGGCGCAGTCCGAGCAACTGGGCGACCGGGGAGCGGAAGCCGCTGGCGTCCACGAGGTAGCGGCCCGTGAACCGCTCGCCGTTCGCGCCGACCACCGCGATCTTGTCGTCGTCCAGTTCGACCTCGGTCACCCGGAAAGCCTGCCGGGCCACGCACCCGTACTTGATCGCGGCGTGGAACAGGTAGGCGTCGGTGTCCTGCCGGAACAGGTGGCTGGTCTGCAGATGCCCGATGCCCGCGGTGCCGAACTGGCTGGCCTGCCCGGGGTCCGGCTCCTGCCCCTCCCGGTGGAGCATGAAGCCGAAGTGCCGCTTGATGCCCATGACCGGGCCGATCTCCGCCATGCCTTTGTCGTAGGAGATCAGCGCTTCCAGTTCGGGCACCTCGTAGCGTTCCGCGAGCGTGCGGAAGACGTTCAAGGTGTGCGAGATCGTGGATTCTCCGACCGCGAATCGCGGGTGCACCCCCGCGTCGGTCAGCAGCACGCTCGCTCCGTTCCTGGCCAGGATCGAGCCGAGAATGGAACCCGCGATGCCCGAGCCCAGGATGATGACGTCGAACATGACCACCTCTCCTTAGATCAGTGCGGACCACCAGTCCGCCTCAATGACCTCAAGACGGCGGTAGGCCCCGCCGTAGAAGATCAGGGGAGTTTCGGCCGGCGACTCCTCGACGGAGAGGACCCGGCCGATCACGATGTCGTGGTCTCCGGCGCCGACCACCTGGTCCACGGCGCATTCGAGGGTGGCGATGGCGCCGTCGAGCAGGGGCGCTCCGCTGCGTCCCCGTACCGCTCGCGCCTGCCCGAACCGGTCGAGCCCCGGACGGGCGAACTGGCCGGACAGCCCCGTCTGGTCCTCGCCGAGGATGTTGACGGCGAAGATCCGCGCCCCGGTGAAGACGGGGTGGAGGCGGGAGGCGCGGTTGACGCAGAAGAGGACCAGCGGCGGGTCGAGCGAGACCGAGGCGAAGGAGTTCGCGGTCATGCCCACCAGGCATGCCTCACCCTGCTCGGCTACCGTCGTGATCACGGTGACCCCCGTTGCGAACCGGCCCAGCACGGCGCGCAGCGCGCCGGCGTCGACGCTCATCACGACGCTCGGAACAGCACCGAACGGGCGGCCATCCGCCGCATCCGCCTGCCCTCGTCCTTGTGGAAGGAGGCGGTGTTGTTGTCGTGGGGGAACGGCGTGCCCGCCGGTACGGGAACCTCCAGGAAATCGCAGAGCCGCTCCCAGCCCTGGGTCACGTCGTAGACGAGCAGCCGATCCTCCGGCACCTCCGCCATCACGTCGCGGTTGTGCTGCTCGAACACCTTGATGGCGTGCTCGCGGTCGGTGACCCGGCCGTCGAAGAGCCGTTGCTGGATCGCGGTCTGCACCATCCGGGTGAAGGCCCCGAGGTCGGGGCTGATCTTGCCGGCGAGCCGGAACGCGAACTTGGCGGCCGCCGGGCGGGACTCCGCCTCGACAGCCTTCTTGAAGATGGTGGATGTGGCGCTGTCGTACCAGCGCTGGGCGTCCCGGACGGTCAGGACGACCTTGGCCTCCGGGTAGTGGGCGACGAGCTCGCGCCAGAAAGCGGCGGCCGGGAAATCGACCACGCTGGCGAACCCGGCGAACACCTTGGTCCAGTCCACCGGGCGTCCCTCCGCGGCGGCCAGCCAGTGGTTGATGCGGCGGGGCTCCTCGACGATGTTGAACATGTGATAGCAGGGGCCGAAACCAAGCTCCTCCAACGCCACGCGCAGCGATGTCGTGCCTGTGCGGCCGAAACCGACTCCAATCACTCTCACGAGCGCTCACGCTAAGCCGCGCCCCTTTCGGGGGTCTTCCACCGACGTACGGAGAATCGGCATCCCCCGGCGGGAGGAACATCCGAACCGGCGACGGTAGACGCCGGTGATAGGCAGAGGTCGGCCGGTCACCGCGACAGAGGAAGGCGTGCCATGTGGACGACATTGCTGACGACGACGAGCCTGGTGGGCGCCGGGATACAGGCCGGAGCGCTGTTGATGTTCCTTTTCGGCGTGTGCCCGACCTTACGCGCCCTCGACGTCCCGTCCTGGATGCGGCTGCACGTGTCACTGGACCGCAGCATCGAGCGGTACATGCCGGCGCTCAACCTGGTCACCGGCGGCTCGACCCTCGTGCTGCTCTTCCTGACCCAGGAGGATCTCACCCGCTGGCTGCGGGCGCTCGCGCTGGCCTGCAACATCGGGCTGGCGCTGATCTCCGAGCTGGCCAACGTACGGCTCAACAAGGTGATCGCGAGCCTGGTGGACAGCGGGGACCCCGCGGTGATGGCCGGCGTGCGGGGGCGGTGGATCGTCTGGCACGCCCGGCGCACCCTGGTGATCACCGCCGGGTTCCTCGCCTACGTCGCCGCTCTGCTCGTTCCGGCGGCCTGAGCCCACACCGCATCCGCCGCAGGACATCCGCCGCGGAGGGGAGCCACCACTCCCTGGAGGGGAGAAGTCAACTCGTATCCGCGACGGGGGACATCCGGAACGCCGGATGTATAGCGTCCTTGCGTCTTTCACTCCGACAGCGAGGAGATCTCGTGAACGATCGGACGCTCATCGTGGCCCGGCTGCAGCCGGGGGCCGCCCCTGAGGTGGCGCGGCTGTTCGGGAAGTCGGACGACGGCGAGCTCCCCCAGGTCCTGGGAGTGCGTGAACGCCGTCTGTTCGAGTACCACGGTCTGTACTTCCACTACGTCGAGTTCGACGGCGACGCCACGGAGGCCATGGCGCGGGCCCGCGGGCGCGCCGACTTCGACAAGCTCTGCGCCGATCTCGATCCCTACGTCCGCCCCTACGACCCGAACACGTGGCGCAGCCCCGCCGACGCCCGCGCCGGCGAGTTCTACTCCTGGAGCCGGCCGTGACCGCCCTGCCGATCATCGAAAAGAGCACCTGGACCAGGTGCTCCGGCTGCGACGCGCTCGTCTACCTGCCCCGGCTCGAACGCGCCGGCCAGGTCTGCCCCGAGTGCGGCCACCACCGCCGGCTGTCCGCAAAGGAGCGGATCGGCCTGCTGCTCGACGAGGGCTCCTTCACGCCGGCGCGGCAGGTGCGCTCCGCCGACTCGCTCGGCTTCATCGACACCCGTCCCTATCAGGAGCGGCTGGCCGAGGCCCGCGAGCGCACCGGACTGGCGGACGCGGTGCTGCACGGGCGCGGCCGCATCGGCGGCCATCCGGTGGTCGTCGCGGTCATGGACTTCGCCTTCATGGGCGGCAGCATGGGCTCGGCGGTCGGTGAGGCCGTGACCAGGGCCGCCGAGGAGGCGCTTGCCAGCAGGACGCCGCTGGTCCTCGTGACCGCCTCGGGCGGCGCGCGCATGCAGGAGGGCTCCCTGTCCCTCATGCAGATGGGCAAGACCGCGCAGGCGTTGCGGGCGCTTTCCGGCGCGGGCGTGCTGAGCGTCTGCGTGCTCACCGACCCGACGTTCGGCGGGGTCACCGCGTCGTTCGCTACCCTGGCGGACGTCCTCATCGGCGAGCAGGGCGCGCTCATCGGCTTCGCCGGCCCCCGCGTGATCGCGGCGGCGACCCGGGAGCGGCTGCCCGAAGGTTTCCAGACCGCCGCCTTCCTGCACGAACGCGGCATGCTCGACCGGGTCGAGAGCAGGGCCGCCATCCGGCCGCTCCTGGCGAGGCTGCTCGCCCTGGGCTCGCCCCCTTCCGCCGCGCCGCCCCTGGCCCATGAGCAGGCCGCCGCGATCCGCGCCCGCGAGCAGGGCGTTCCGGTCCCCGTCCGCGAGCGGGCCGCTGCGGTCCCCGCGCGCGAGCAGGGCGTTCCGGTCCCCGCGCGCGAGGGGGCCGTCCCGATCTCCAGCTCTGGGCACGGGTCCGAGGCGGTCGTGGTGGCGCGCCCGGCGCGGGAGACCATGCGGACGGCGCGCGACATCGCGCGGCCGACCGCGCTCGACGTCATCTGGCGGATCTGCGACGACTTCGTCGAGCTGCACGGCGACCGCGCGCACGGTGACGACCCCGCCGTCGTGGGCGGTCCCGCGTCGATCGACGGCGTTCGCGTCATGGTCATCGGGCACCAGAAGGGGCACAGCACCCAGGAACTCGTGGAGCACAACTTCGGCATGGCGCACCCCGAGGGCTACCGCAAGGCACTGCGGCTGATGCGGCTGGCCGAGCGTCTCGGCCTGCCGATCGTGACGCTCGTCGATACCCAGGGCGCGGCCCCCGGAGTGGGGGCCGAGGAACGCGGCCAGGCGTGGGCGATCGCCGAGACGATCGCGGGCATGGCCGAGCTGTCGGTTCCCGTGGTGGCGACCATCATGGGGGAGGGCGGCAGCGGCGGAGCGCTCGCGCTGGCCATGGCCGACACGGTGCTCATGATGGAGAACTCCTTCTACTCGGTCATCAGCCCGGAAAGCTGCTCGACGATCCTCATGGGCGATCCCTCGCACGCAGAGGCGATGGCCGAGGCGCTGCGGATCACCCCGCCGGAGTTGCTGCGCATCGGCGTCGTGGACGGCGTGGTGGAGGAGCCGGACGGCGGGGCGCAGGCCGCGCCCGCCGACGCGGCAGCGGAGCTCAAGCGCTCTCTGCTGCGGGAGCTCGGCAGGCTCGCCGGGCTCGGCCCGGACGAATTGCTACGGCGGCGCGCGGCCCGCTTCCGCCGTATGGGGACGGTGCTGAATGACTGACCTGGTTGCGGACCTGCGGCTGCTCAGGGAAGAGGTGAGCAGCCTGGTGAAGACCATCCCCGGTCCGGTCGCCAGCGTGTCGCTGCGGGTCGGCGAGTGCGTGCTGGAGATCGCCTGGGACCACTCGGGCACGGCGCCCGCCGAGCTGAGCGTCCCGAGCGCGCCCGCCGAGCCGGACGACATGATCGACGACGGGATCAGGACCGTGGTGGCGCCGCTCGTCGGCACCTTCTACGTGGCGTCGGAGCCCGACGCGCCGCCGTTCGTCCGGCCTGGCGAGCGGGTGAAGGCCGGGCAGACGGTCGGCATCGTCGAGGCGATGAAGCTGATGAACCGCGTCAACTCCGAGTGGAGTGGCGAGGTCGTGGAGGTGGCCGTGGGCGACGGGCAGCCGGTGGAGTTCGAGCAGGTGCTCATCAAGATCAGGGCGGACCAGCCATGATCAGGAAGGTACTGATCGCCAACCGGGGCGAGATCGCCCTGCGCATCGCCCGTACCTGCCGGGAGATGGGCATCGGCACGGTCGCGGTCTACTCCACGGCCGACCGCGGCAGCCTCATCACCGCCTACGCCGACGAGGCCGTGCACATCGGGCCGCCCCAATCCCGGCGCAGCTACCTGTACATGCCGAACATCGTCGAGGCGGCCCTGCGCTGCGGCGCCGACGCCGTCCACCCCGGCTACGGGTTCCTGTCGGAGGACCCCGACTTCGCCGAGGTGTGCGCCGAGAACGGCCTGATCTTCATCGGCCCCCGCCCGGATGTCATGCGCCGGCTCGCGGACAAGGCCGAGGTGCGCACCCTGATGGCGGCGGCGGGACTGCCGGTGCTGCCGGGCAGCGAGGGCAGCGTGCCCACGCAGGCCGAGGCCGAGGAGGTGGCCGCCGCCATCGGCTATCCGGTGGTGGTCAAGGCCGTGGCGGGTGGCGGCGGGCGCGGCATCGGGGTGGCCGCGAGCCGCGCCGAACTGGCCGAGGTGTACCGGCAGACCAGCGCGTACGCCCGCGCGGTGTTCGGCAACGGAGCCGTGTACCTGGAGCGCTACCTGCCGGTCACTCGGCACGTCGAGGTGCAGGTGCTGTGCGACCAGGCGGGCAACGCGGTCCATCTGGGCGAGCGCGACTGCTCGCTGCAGCGTCGCAATCAGAAGCTGGTGGAGGAGTCTCCCTCACCGGGGCTCTCCTCCGAACTGCGCCGCAGGTTGGGCGAGCACGCGGTGGCGGGGGCGAAGGCGGTTGGATACACGGGCGCGGGCACGATGGAGTTCCTGCTCGACCCGGACGGCAACGTCACGTTCATGGAGATGAACACCCGCATCCAGGTGGAGCACCCGGTCACCGAGATGGTCACCGGCATCGACCTGATCCGCGAGCAGATCAACGTCGCCTCCGGCCTGCCGCTGGCCTTCGCCCAGGACGACGTGCGGCTGACCGGGGCGGCGATCGAGTGCCGTGTCAACGCCGAGGACCCGCGCGCCGGGTTCCGTCCCACGCCTGGACAGCTGAAGATCTTCCGGCCGCCGGGCGGCCCGTGGACAAGGGTCGACTCGGGGTTCGCCGAAGGCGACCAGGTGCCGCCGTACTACGACTCGCTGATCGCGAAGCTCATCGTGTGGGCACCCGACCGGGACCAGGCCATCGCCAGGGCTGAACGGGGGCTGGCCGAGTTCGCGGTGGAGGGCGCGGGAATGGAGACGACGATTCCCCTGCTCCGAGAGCTGATCACGCACCCTTCCTTCGCCCGCGCCGAGCACACCACACGGTTTGTCGACGAGTTCCTTGGTTAGGCCGGTTTGTGATCTGCCAGGAGGGGATGGATGCCCGTCTCGCCGGTGGCGCCGATCGCCGCCTCTGACCTGCTCGTCTTCCTGCTCCAGATCGGCCTGCTGCTCCTGCTGGCGCACGGCCTCGGCCGCCTGGCCACCCGGTTGGGCATGCCGGCCGTGGTCGGTGAGCTGGGCGCGGGTGTCCTGGCGGGGCCCTCGGTCCTCGCCCATGCCGCCCCGGCGGCCTCCGCCTGGCTGTTCCCCACCGCCCCTGCGCGCTTCCACCTGCTGGACGCGGTCGGCCAGTTGGGGGTCCTGCTGCTCGTCGGCCTGACCGGAGCGCACATGGACCTCGCCCTGGTCCGCCGGCGCGCCGCCACGGCCGCCGGGGTGAGCGTCGGCGGCCTGTGCGTCCCGCTCGGTCTCGGCGTGGCCGCCGGAGTCCTGCTGCCCAGGACGCTGGTCCCGGCCGGCACCGACGCCATGGTCTTCGCGCTGTTCCTGGGCGTCGCGATGTGCGTCAGCGCCATCCCGGTCATCGCCAAGACGCTGATGGACATGAGAATGCTGCATCGCGACATCGGACAGCTGACGCTGACCGCCGGCATGATCGACGACGCCTTCGGCTGGTGCATGCTCTCGATAGTCTCGGCCATGGCCGGCCGGGCGGCCTCGGCCGCCTCCGTGGGGATCGCGCTCGCCCACCTGGCCGTCGTCGTCGCCTTCACGCTCACCGTCGGGCGGCCGCTTGTACGCCTCGCGCTTCGCCCGGCCGCCCGGTCGGGCGAGGCGGGCCCCGCCGTCGCGGCCGCGACCATCCTGATCCTGCTGGCCGCCGCGGCCACGCACGCGCTGGGCCTGGAGGCCGTGTTCGGCGCCTTCGCCTGCGGGCTTCTCATCGGGTCCGCGGGCCGGATCGAGCCGGCCAAGCTGGCTCCGCTGCGCACTGTCGTGCTGTCGGCTCTGGCGCCGGTCTTCTTCGCCACCGCCGGCCTGCGCATGGACCTGACCGCGCTGGGCCGGCCACAGGTACTGCTCACCGGCCTCGCCGTCCTCGCCATCGCGGTGATCGGCAAGTTCGCCGGCGCGTATGCCGGGGCGCGCCTGAGCCGGCTCAACCGGTGGGAGGCGCTCGCCCTCGGCGCCGGGCTCAACGCGCGCGGCGTGATCGAGGTGGTCGTCGCCATGGTCGGTCTGCGGCTCGGCATCCTCAGCGTCGAGATATACACGATCGTCGTGCTGGTCGCGGTGGTCACCTCGCTCATGGCTCCGCCGATCCTGAGGCTCGCCATGGCGCGGCTCGCGGAGACGGCCGAGGAGGAGAGCCGCGAGAGCGAGCAGCGGGCGTGGATCACCGAGCCGGTCTCCGGCCCGTGACAACGCGCCGGTCCGGGACGCATTCTGGATACGTTCATAAAGTTCCCAGGCAATAGGCAGGTTGGCACAGCACGATACGAGACGGAGCCGCGTGAAGGACGGGGAGGCCTAGTGCCCGAGGCCAGAACTCAGGAGCCGGAGGCCCGGCTGCTGGTGGTGGAGGACAAGCCGGACATCCTGGAGTTGATGTCGGTGGCTCTCCGCTACGCCGGATTCGAGACCATGAGCGCGTCCAACGGGACAGATGCCGTGCAGTTCGCGCGGCGTCATCGGCCCGACCTCATTCTGTTGGACATCTTGCTGCCCGACCTCGACGGTTTCGAGGTGATCCAGCGGCTGCGCGGCAGCGGCGACCAGACGCCGGTGCTCTTCCTGACCGCCCGTGACGCCGTGGAGGACCGGCTGAAGGGCCTGAGCCTCGGTGGGGACGATTACGTCACCAAGCCATTCAACCTGGACGAGGTCATCGCCAGGATCCGCGCCGTGCTGCGGCGCATGCGGGGCGGCGCCGCCCTGCCCTCGCCCCGGCTCACCTTCGCCGACATCGAGCTGGACGAGGAGAGCCGCGAGGTCCGGCGGGCCGGGCGCCACATCCCGCTGTCGCCGACCGAGTTCGAACTGCTGCGGCTCTTCATGTCCAACGTCGGCCGGGTGCTGTCCAAGCGACAGATCCTCGACCAGGTCTGGCACTACGACTTCCGCGGCGACGCGGCGATCGTGGAGAAGTACGTCTGCGCCCTGCGCCGCAAGGTCGACAACGCCGAGCCCGGACTGATCCACACCATTCGCAGCGTGGGCTACGTACTCCGTCAGCCCGCGTGACGGTCAGCGAATCGTCAGGACGCATCCGGCCAAGCGGTCAGCTTCGCCCGGGAAGGTGATCTCACGCATTCCAAGCGGAGGTGACCGACAATGCTGTTTCGCCGAGCCGGGCTGGTATTGGCCGCGGTGTCATGGATAGGGCTGGCGGCGTGTTCGACGACTTCACAGGCCCACGTGGCCCCGTCGAACACGTCACAGCCGCCCTCGAGCACGGCCCCAAGCACGTCACATGGCACGTCCCACCTGTCGGAGAAGCAGTCCCAGGCGTTGGCGGACAACACGAAGTTCGCCCAATGCATGCGACAGGAAGGATTCAACATGCCCGATCCCGTGGTCGAGTCCGACGGTGAGATCGGCTTCGGCGGGCAGATGAACTGGCAGGACCCCAAGTTCCGCACGGCCAACAAGGCGTGCAAGGCCAAGGGCATCACGCTGACCCCGCCGGGCAACGGCGGCGCGTGGAAGGGCCGGCAGGGCGGCAACGGCTGACCCCCGTCCGGAGGGACGATCACCCGCGGTGATGATCCAGGCTCTCCTCCCGCCGGGGGAAGACCGGCTTCGGGGCGCGATCTACGGTGATCTCCATGCCCTTCGATGGAATCGCCAGACGCACGTTCTTGCAGGGTGCCGCAGCCGTCGGGACCGGCGCGGGGCTGGCTTGGGCCGGCGTGGCGTGGGGAGCCTCGTCCGCCCCCGGCAGGTCGGAGCCCTCGCCGCAGCGGCTCATACTTCCCAAGTTCGTCGACCCGCTGCGTGTCCCACCGGTGCTCCGGCCCCGCCGCGGCCGTTCCCACGGGGAGCTGACGGTGACCATGACGCCGGCCGACGTCAGGCTCCACTCGCAGCTCCCCCCTACCCGCATGTGGACCTACGAGGGCCACTATCCGGGCCCGACGATCGAGGTGCGCCGCGGCCAGGCGGTCAGGATCGCCTGGGAGAACCAGCTCAGCGGCACCCTCCCCATCAAGGCCGTCGACTATGTGGAGACGGCGCCGGGCCGGGACACCGATCCGCTGACCAACTATCCGGGCTCGGCCGGTTGCACGGTCGTACCGGGCGTCGCCGACCTCACCCCCTGGAACGTGGTCCACCTGCACGGCATGCTCACCGGTGGCGGCAACGACGGCTGGATGGAGAACGTCATGCCGCCGGGTGAGACCCAGCTCGTGACCTACCGGAACGACCTGCTCGCCCCGGTGCTCTGGTACCACGACCACGCGCACCACGTCACCCGGTTCAACATCCTGGCCGGACTCTCCGGCATGTACGTGATCCGCAGCGACGAGGAGGACGATCTCCGCCTGCCGCGCGGCGACCGCCTCATCCCGCTGATCCTGAGCGACCGCAACTTCGAGCTCGACTCAGCGGGCAAGCTGACCGGCCAGCTCCTGCACAAGATCGAGAAGGTCAGCAAGCGCGAGGTGGTGGCGCCCTTCGTCGGGCCGTACAACCTGGTCAACGGGACCATCTGGCCGTACCTGGAGGTGGAGCCGGGCTGGTACCGGCTGCGCCTGGTCAACATGTGCAGCTCGCGCGTGTACCGGCTCGTCCTGTTCGACGAGGCCAAGAAGGTCGTGCCCAAGGCGTTCACGGTGGTCAGCACCGACCAGGGCTTCCTCGGCGCCCCCGCCGCCGTGGACGGCCCACTGATCCTCTCGCCGGCCGAGCGCGTGGACGTGCTCGTCAACTTCGCCGCGTTCGCCGGGGCCACGCTGAAGCTCGTCAACACCCGCCCCGAGGTGAACCCCGGCGAGCCGGACACCTCCAACAACATGCTCGAACCGGACGTCATGCAGTTCCGCGTGTCCGGCGGCACGAGCAGGGACAGCTTCACCCCGCCCACTGTGCTGTCCACCTCCTTCAAGCGGCTGACCGCGGCGGACGTGCCCGCCGACGCGCCCCAGCGGTGGATCGTCCTCACCCCGCCCGGCGCCCCCAAGGCGCCGGAGCTGTGGGAGATGGAGGAGGTCGACGCGGACAAGGTGACCGTGCCTTCCGACGGCGTGGTCCAGCTGACGACCTCCGACGGCGTCCTTCGGACCTTCAGACGCGTGACGGGCTCGTACGCCGAGGGCTCCGCCTTCGATCTCATGCTCGACGAGTGGGAGGTGTGGCGGATCATCAACCTGGGCGGCCCACCGCACCCGATGCACCTGCACCTGGCCGCCTTCCAGGTGCTGGCCAGGGACGTCTACGACGTCAGCGGGTTCAGCCAGGCCCAGCGCGGCACCACCAAGCCCGTCACCTACGTCCGCCCCGACACCCTGGAGCCACACGAGCAGGGCGAGAAGGACCTGATCCGGGTGGCCGGGCACCGCGGCTCCAGCGGCGAGATGATCACCCTCGCCGTGCGGTTCCGCCATCCGGGCCGCGGGGTGTACCACTGCCACACGCTCGAACACGAGAACCACATGATGCGGCCACTGATCGTGACCCCGCACATGACCATGGCCCTGGGCGAAGGCCACCACTGAGCGGTCAGGAAATGGTCAGTCGCCGCGCAGAGCGCGAAGAGCCCCGGTTGGTTCCATGGCCCGCATGAGAGATCTCGACCTGCTTCGGCGCCGGCTTCTGCAGTCCGCGGCCCTGGCCTCGGCCGCGGTCGTCGTCGGCGCCGAGCCGTCGCGCAGCCGCGACGTCACCGAGAACGCCCCCGAGAACGCCCCCGCATCGGCGCTGTCGCGTGCACCCGCACCCCCGCTGGCGCTGCGCAAGTTCGCCGACCCGCTACGGATCCCGCCTGTCCTGCGTCCCCGTGGAGACGGGGCGGAACTTACGGTACGGCTGCGCCCCGCGCGGGTGCGGGTGCACTCTCAGCTGCCCGAGGTGCCGATGTGGACCTTCGACGGCCACTTCCCCGGCCCGACCATCGAAGTCTCGAAAGACCAGCTGATCAGGGTCACCTGGAAGAACGAGCTGAGCGGCACCATCCCGCTGGTCGCCGTCGAGGTGCCGCCGGGCAACGCCGAGCGGCCGAAGAACCACCCCGGCCGCGACGGCGCCGACCCGGTCGAGGCCGTGGCCATGCTGCCGCCGTGGGCCGCGGTCCACCTGCACGGTGCCCGTACGGGCGGCGGCAACGACGGCTGGGCCGAGAACGCGGTGCTGCCGGGCGCGGCCCAACTGTCGGAGTACCCGAACGTCCAGCCTGCCACGACGCTGTGGTACCACGACCACGCCATGCACCTGACCCGCTACACGATCATGGCGGGGCTGGCCGGGTTCTACCTGATACGCGACCGCGAAGAGGAGGAAGCGCTCGGCCTGCCGTCCGGCACGTACGACATCCCGCTCATGCTGTGCGACCGCAACCTGGACACCGACGCCGACGGGCGCCCCGTCGGCCGGTTGCTGAACAAGGTCGTTCTGCGCCGTGCCGAGCCCAAGGTGATCAGTGAGTTCACCGGGCCGTACACCATGGTGAACGGGGTGATATGGCCGTACATGGAGGTGAAGCCCCGGGCCTACCGCTTCCGCGTCGCCAACGTCTCCAACTACCGGACGTTCCGGCTGATGCTGCTCGACGAGGACGGCAGGCCCGCCATGGACGCCGTCCGGCTGGTCGGCACCGATCAGGGCCTGCTCAAGGCGCCGGTGACGTCGACGGACGCGATCGCGCTGGCCTCGGCCGAGCGGGCCGACCTGGTGATCGACTTCAGCGGCCTGCGCGGCCGGAAGGTCCGCCTGGTCAACGTCCCACTCGGCGTCGAACCCGGCCAGGCCGACCCCGACGGCGACGTCCCCGAGCCGGACGTGATGCAGTTTCGCGTGGGCGGCGGGTCGCCCGTCGCCTTCGCCACGCCGAAGCGCTCCTCCTCCTTCCGCCGCCTGACCGAGGCCGACGTGCCCGCGGACGCACCCAGGCGCTGGGTGGTGATCCCGCCGCCGGGAGCCTACGCCGGCCAGCCTGTGAACACCCTGTGGGAGATGGAGGAGGTCGAGCCGGCCTCGGGCACCGCGACGCCTGCGGGCGCCATTCAGGTCGCGATGGCGGACGGCCAGGTACGCACCCTCCGCCGGGCCGCCCAGGCCTACGCCGACCGGACCGGCGTCACGGTCGCGCTCGGGCAGTGGGAGAGGTGGCACTTCCTCGCCCTGACCCGCGAGGTCCACCCGATGCACATCCATGGGACTTCTTTCCAGGTGCTGAGCCGGTCACGCGTCGACCGCGGCGGCTACAACGACTCGACGGGCGGCACCACGACACCGCTCAAGCAACTCGGAGAAGAGCCACTGGGCGCCTGGGAGCAGGGCTGGAAGGACACGGTGACGGTCACCGGGGGCCAACTGGTGACGGTGGCCGCCCGCTTCGACCACCCCGGCAGGTTCGTCTACCACTGCCACATCCTGGAGCACGAGATGGACATGATGCGGCCGTTCGTCGTCATGCCGCACGAAGTCATGATGCTGCAGCATTGACACCATGAGCCTATTGCCAGGCATCATCCGGCGGGCCGCCGCCGAAACCCCCCTACGGACCAAGCTCGTCGCCACCGTGGTGCTCATCGCGGTGGTGTCGCTGGCAGCCCTCGCGATCGCCAGCCTGTTCCTGATCCGGCAGCACCTGCTGAACCGGGTGGACGAGCAGCTGATCTCGGTGGCCGAGCAGACCAGGAACCGGGTGTGGGGCGGTGGGAAGGGCGGCGGCCGCGACGTTGAGATCGTCGGCGACGCCGGCGACCACACGATCACGGCGCGGGTGCCCAGCGACATCCTCGCCCAGGTGCGCAGGCCGGACGGCACACTGGTGGCCACCACCCCGCTCGAGGACGTCAAAGGTCCCGGGCCCCGGCTGGACGCGACGGTGCTGGCCGCGCGCCGCGGCATCCCCTTCACCGTCATGGACGAGGCGGGCGTCGGCCACTGGCGGGTGGTGATGGTGCCGCTCGGCTCGGGGGAGACCGACCTGATCGCGGCCACCAGCCTGGCGGAGGTGGGCGCCACGCTCGACGACTTCATCGTGATCGAGCTGATGCTCGGCGGCGTCGTGCTGGTGGCCGTGGTGGCGGCGGGTGTGCTGATCGTACGGGTCAGCCTGCTTCCGCTGGCCCACATGGAGCGGGCCGCGCACACGATCGCCGCCGGCCACCTCTCGGCGCGTGTCCCCGACTACCCGCCACGCACCGAGGTCGGCAGCCTGGCGCGCGCGCTCAACGCCATGCTCAGCCAGATCGAGGCCGCGTTCCACGCGCGCACCCGTTCGGAGAACCTGCTGCGCCAGTTCGTCGCCGACGCCGGCCATGAGCTGCGCACGCCCCTGACCGCGATCCGCGGCTTCGCCCAGCTCTACAAGAACGACCCCAGCCGCGGCGAATGGCTCGTCGACCGCATCGAGCGGGGCGCCGTGCGGATGAGCCTGATGGTGGAGGACCTGCTCCTGCTCGCCCAGCTCGACCAGCGGCGCCCGCTCGACCGCAAGCCCATCGACCTGCTCAGGCTCGTGCTCGACGCCATCCACGAGGTGCGCGCGGCGGCCCCGGACAGGAAGGTGGATCTGGACATCCAGCCCGACGCCGCCTACCAGGTGCTCGGAGACGAGGTCAGGCTGCGCCAGGTCCTGGACAATTTGCTGACCAACGCGCTCAGGCACACCCCCGACGACAGCCTGATCGAGGTCAGGTTGCGCGGCGGCGAACTGCGGCAAGCGCCGGCGGCGGCGATCGAGGTCACCGACCACGGCCCGGGGCTCTCACCCGAGCAGGCCGAGCGCGTCTTCGAACGCTTCTACCAGGTCGATCCTTCGCGCTCCAAGGGCGATGGCAGCGGGCTCGGGCTCGCGATCGTGGCCGCTCTGGTCGCCGCGCACGACGGCAGCGTGGAACTCGAGACCTCCCCGGGCCGTGGCGCCACGTTCCGCGTGCTGCTCCTTCTGGAAGAGTAGCCCCGCCGGCGAATGTGGTAGGTGATCGGTCAGGTCTCCTGCCTGCCGTGGTCAGCTTCGCCGCCCAGATTGGTCCCGTACCCGAAGGCGAGTGTCCTTCGGGCGGAGGTGATCTGGAGTGTTCGCTCACCGCGCCGCGCTCGCGTTCGGCGCTCTCACACTTGCCGCGGCTCTGGCAGGCTGCTCGGGCAGCCAGGCGGAGCCGGGGGTCGCGTCGTTGCGGAAGTCCGGCGACACGTCTCCTTCGGCCTCTCCCAGCGCCACCATGAACCAGCAGGACGCCTTGGTGCAGTGGGCCGCCTGCATGCGCCAGCACGGTGTGGCCGTCAAGGACCCCGGCACGACCACGGGTCCGCTCATTCCCCAGGGCGGGGTGAACTCGCAGACCTTGCAGCGGGCGCAGCAGTCGTGCCGCTCTCACCTGCAGGCCGCGGGAGGCAACCAGGACAACGTCAGCGGGCCCGCCGCGCTCGACAAGTTCCTGGAGCTCGCCAAGTGCATGCGCGAGCACGGCGTACAGGACTTCCCCGACCCTGTGCTCGACGCGAACGGCTCGGTCACGTTCAACGGGAAGATCGACAGGAAGGCCCCGCACTATCAGGAGGCCTCCGACGCCTGCAAGAGCAAGCTGCCCTCCTCGGGCACATGGGGAGGCTCGTGATGAGGCGCTCCGTCGTCATCGCCGTCGCTGTCGCGTTGGTCGCCGGAGGCGGTGCCGCGGCGGTCGTCCTGTCGGGTGGCCTCGCCCTGTCCGGCTCCGGCACCCCGGCGCAGGCGACCGGCGTGCGGCTGCCCGCCACCGCGGCGGTCAAGCGCGGCGACCTCGTCGACCAGCAGACGGTCTCCGGCACGCTGGGCTACACCGGCGAGCGCACCGTACCCAACAACGCCGCGGGCACGCTGACCTGGCTGCCCCCCGCGGGCCGGCTGCTCGGCCGGGGCGCGACGCTCTACAAGGTGGACCGCCATCCCGTCGTGCTGATGTACGGCACGACCCCCATGTACCGCACGCTGGAGTACGGCGTGTCCGACGGCCCTGACGTGCGGCAACTGGAGGAGAACCTCAAGAAGCTCGGCTACGGCGACGGCCTGACCGTCGACGACCACTTCAGCTCGACCACGTCCACGCGTGTCCTGGAGTGGCAGGATGACAAGGGGCTGGCGGAGACCGGCACGGTGACCTCGGCCAACGTGGTCTTCCTGCCGGGCAAGGTGCGGGTCAAACAGGTCAGCGGCGCGACCGGTGACCCGTCGCGGGCCGGCAAGCCCGTGCTGACGGTCACCGGGACCCGGCGAGTGGTCCAGGTCGACCTGGACGTCGCCGACCAGCAGCTGGCGCGCAAGGGCGCCCGGGTCACGGTCGAGCTTCCTGGCGGTGCCTCGGCCAAGGGGAAGATCACCGACGTCGGCACGGTGGCCCAGCTCCCGAGCGCGAGCGGTCAGCAGGCCAACCCGCAGGACGCGACCATCACCACCGAGATCACGCTGAGCGACGCCAAGAAGGCGCGCGGCCTCGACCAGGCCCCGGTCAGCGTCGACCTGCAGAGCGAGACGCGCAAGAACGTGCTGTCCGTGCCCGTCGAGGCGCTGCTCGCGCTGCGCGAGGGCGGCTACGGCGTACAGATCGTCCAGGACGGCACGGTAAAGCTCGTGCCGGTCCAGATCGGGATCTTCGCCAGCGGTCAGGTCGAGGTGAGCGGCGGCGGGCTGGCCGAGGGAATGAAGGTCGGGGTGCCCGCGTCATGACCCTCGTCGTCGACCTGAAGGACGTCGTCAAGCGCTACGGCGGCTCGGTGACGGCACTCAACGGGGTGTCCCTGCAGATCGAGGCGGGCGAGATGGTGGCCATCGTCGGCCCATCCGGCTCGGGCAAGTCCACACTGCTGCACATCATGGGCACGCTGGACCGGCCCACGTCCGGGACGGTCAGGATCGTGGGCTGCGACGTCGCCGCGCTGCCGGACCGCAGGCTCTCGGCGCTGCGCGCCCGCCGCATCGGGTTCGTCTTCCAGCAGTTCCACCTGTCGCCCGGCCAGTCGGCCGTCGACAACGTGGCGGACGGGCTGCTGTACGCGGGCATCTCCCGGCGTGAACGCCGTCTGCGCGCGGTGAAGGCGCTGGAACGGGTGGGGCTCGGGCACCGGCTGGAGCATCGGCCGTACCAGATGTCGGGCGGCGAGCAGCAGCGCGTCGCCGTGGCACGCGCGGTGGTCGGCGAGCCGCCGCTCCTGCTGGCTGACGAGCCGACCGGCAACCTGGACTCGGCGGCGGGGAGCGAGGTGCTGAAACTCCTGCACGACCTGCATGACGCCGGGACCACCGTCGTGATCATCACTCATGACGCCGAGGTGGCGGAGATGGCCGAGCGGCGGGTGCGCGTCCGGGACGGGGCCGTGCTCAGCGAGGGGAGCGACTCGTGACGGGCGACGTTCTGCAGGACACGATGCGCCCGGCCAGGCTCAACCCCGGCGACGTCCTGCGGGTCGGCGCGGCGGGCCTGCTCGGCCGGCCGACCAGGGTCGTGCTGTCGGCCCTGGGCATCGCGATCGGCATCGCCACCATGATCGCTGTGGTCGGCATCTCCTCCTCCAGCCAGGCAGAGCTGCTGCGGCAACTCGACCGGCTCGGTACCAACCTGCTGACGGTCAAACCCGGCCAGAGTGTCTTCGGTGACAACACCAAGCTGCCGATCGAGTCGGTCAGCATGGTCCGCGGCATCGCGCCGGTCCACGCGGTCAGCGCCACGGGCGCGATCTCGGCCACGGTCCGGCGCACGGACAAGATCCCCGCCGACCAGACCGGGGGGATCTCCGTACGGGCCACCTCGCTGGATCTGCTGAGCACGTTGCAGGGCAAGGTGGTCAGCGGGAGCTGGCTCAACGCGGCGACCGAGCGGTATCCCTCCATGGTCCTCGGCGCGGTGTCCGCGCAGCGGCTGGGCGTCACACAGGCGGGGACGCAGGTCTGGGTGGATCACCGCTGGTTCACGGTCGTGGGGATCCTCGGCTCCCTGGACCTGGCGCCCGAGATCGATCGCAGCGCGCTGGTGGGCTGGCCGGCGGCGCAGAAGCTGTTCGGGTTCGACGGGCACCCGACCATGATCTACGAGCGTTCCTCCGACGCCGCCGTCGCCGACGTGGCCGCCGTGCTGGCCAGAACGGTCAACCCGGAGAACCCGGAGGAGGTCGAGGTCAGCCGTCCCTCCGACGCGCTCGCGGCGCGTACGGCGGCGGCGGGCGCGTTCACCAACCTGCTGCTCGGCCTGGGCGCGGTCGCGCTCCTGGTAGGCGGCGTCGGCATCGCGAACACGATGATCATCTCGGTGCTGGAGCGGCGAAGAGAGATCGGGCGGCGGCGGGCCATCGGCGCTACCCGCGGCCAGATCCGGCTGCAGTTCCTCACCGAGTCGCTGCTGCTGTCCGGGCTGGGCGGAGCGGTGGGCGCGGTCCTCGGGGCGGCCGTGACCTTGGTCTACGCCGCCACGAATCACTTCCCTGCCGTAGTGCCGCCCTGGGCCTTCGCCGGCGGGCTGGGCGCCACGCTCGTGATCGGGGTGATCGCCGGGATCTACCCGGCGGTCCGGGCGTCACGGCTGTCGCCGACCGTGGCGCTGGCGGCCACATGAAAGAGCACGGCCGGCCCAGGTCCGAGGAACCCGAAGCCGGCCGTGCCGATCCAGCGAACTCAGGCCCTGCCGCCGTAGGAGCCGACCTGCTGCGGGACCGGTACTCTCTCGGCGGGCGCGGACTGACCGGGCTGCACCAGGCCGTGCTCGTAGGCGTAGATCACCACCTGGACGCGATCACGGACTCCCAGCTTCTGGTAGAGGTGCTGGACGTGGGACTTCACGGTGCTCTCTCCCAGGCTGAGCATCTGCGCCATGTCCTCGTTGCGATAGCCGCGCACCAGCAGACGGAAGACGTCGAGCTCGCGCTCGGTCAAGCCGACCAGATCGGGCGCGGCCGACGGCGACAGCACAGGCCGCCGGGCGAACTCCTCGATGAGACGGCGGGTGACCGAGGGGGCCAGTAGGCCGTCCCCTGTCGCCACTGTGCGCACCGCGTCCACCAGGCCCTCAGTCGGGGAGTCCTTCAGCGCGAAACCACTGGCGCCGGCGCGCAGGGCCTCGAACACGTACTCATCGCGGTCGTACATCGAGAGGATCAACACCTTGAGGTTGGCTGACCAATCAGCAGACAGGATCCTTTCTGTCGCCTCGATGCCGCCCATCTGCGGCATGTTCACGTCCATCAGCACGACGTCCGGGCACAACGCCCGTGACAACCGCACCGCGTCCATCCCGTTGTGGGCCTCGCCCACGACCTCCAGACCGGGAACGGGATCGAATGTCGCTCGTAACCCGCTCCTGACGAGCGGCTGGTCGTCGGCGATAAGCAGACGGATGTGGGGTGATTCCATCACTGCTCCTTGCGTCGCTAGGGCTGCTGTCCGTTCACCCGCGCTAATGAGCCGTATCTATCGTCTCCGCGTTTCCTGACCGGTTCCTGAACGCACCCGCTCAGGTTCCCGACCGGCGGTGCGGGATCGATCAAAGGTCGTCCGCGTATGTGGGCGGGGGAGACCCGGTCGAGGTTCCGTTCGGCCGCGCGGTATCGGGCAGCGTCGCTTGGATCAGGAACCCTTCCGTCAGCGGACCGCAGGTGAACTCGCCGCCCTCGCTGATGACCAGTTCGCGGAGCCCGAGCAGGCCGTAGCCGGTCGAGGGCCGGACGAAGTCGCGCAGGCTCCCGCTGCCGTTGACCACGCTGACCGTGAGCCGTTCGCCGAAGTCGAGCGAGATGCGGATGGCATGCCGGCCGTCATGCTTGAGCGCGTTGGTGAGCCCTTCCTGGGCCACGTGCAGCGCGGCCTTCTGGATCGCGGGCGGCAGCCGGCGCTCCGTGCCGGACAAGGCCAGCTCGATCGGCTCGTCCCCCTTGCCGACCTGGGCGATGAGCGTGGCCACCTGCGCGGACAGCGGCACGTCCTCGACGGAGGCCGACACAGGCGTGCTGCGCAGCGAGCCGACGATGGATCGGACCTCGTCCAGGATCTCTTGGGCGATCCGTTCGACGGCGTTCGCCGTCACGCTCTCCTGCGTGCCCATTCGGGCCAGCCCGCGCATCTGCATCGAGATGAGCAGCAGCCCATGACCGACGCTGTCGTGCAGCTCTCTGGCTATCCGGCGCCGTTCACGAAGGACGGCGGGGTGCAGCACGTCGCTGCCCCGCCGTCGCCACAATGTGAAGTGGACGCCTAACGTTGCGATGGCGCCGATAGAAATACCGAAAACGAGCGCACAAAGAACCCCGTGTAATGTAGCTAAAGCTAAGATGCCCAGCGCCTCTGCGAGGCTGTACATCGACGCCTCTCACCCCCGAATGCTCGTCGCTCGACCACGTGGGCCAGACCGTGCTTATGCGAGCATGGTCCGCCGCACAGGTCGCGGCGCTGCGGAATTCGGTGGCCGGACAGGGGGAATCTCCATCCAGGTCGGATGCAACGGTTCTACCCCCGTAAATTCGTTGAATTCCGCTCCTTGAAGATACTGCGCTAGTGTATTGTGCATCCGGGCTAATGGCAAGGATGTAACGGTTTTGTCGATATTCGTGAAATGGGCCTCTCTCGTCCAGTGCAACCGAATTATTTTCGGTTCTCGCCCACTCTCGTGGACACGCCCGCCGCGAGCCGCTCGCCCACCACTGCCTGCAGCTCCATCCGGGCACTGCGCCGGAGCCTGCGCAGGTCGGCGGTGACCACGTCCTGCTCCTTGCTGCGCTCGAAGGAACGGAACGCCGCATCGTCGCTCCAGTCCGAGGTGATCACGTAGACGATCTCGCCGTCGTCGCCCCCCGTTGCCCGGCTCAACGTCTGCCGGATGCACCCCGGCCAGGCCCGCGCCCAGTCGGCCACCTTGCCCCAGGCGTCCTCGAACTCCTCGGCGTCCCCCTGCCCGACAGTGAAGGTCAGTACGGCACGCAGCCGGCCTGCGACGCTCATCACCACTCCCCGAATACCCGCATGGCGTTCTCATGGGCGATCCCGGCCAGGTCGTCGCCGGTGACGACCCCCGAGATCAGGCCGACGACCGCGTCCAGCTCGCTCATCAGCGGCGGCGCGTCGGTGCCGAACAAGATGTTGCGCGGACCGAACACCTCCAGGTTCTGCCGCAACTGCCCTGGACTGGGGCAGGAAGTGTCGACCAGGATCCGGCGCAGGTGATCGCTGGGCTTCACCCCGAGAGCCCACGGCTCCGCCGCCTCCCGTCCCGGACGCGGGGCCACAGCCAGGTCGAGCTTCTCTCCGAGGCAGGCCAGGCCACCGCCGCCCGCCGGAGCGATCAGGCACAGCTTCGGATCGCGGGCCAGCCGTCCGGCGCAGATGAGCGCGGCCAGGCCCATCGTGACGTCGTTGAGCCGGGCGATGTGCTCCACCATCCCGAATCCCAGGTCCAGCACGCTGCCGGTGCCCACGGGCTCGGCCGGGGGATGCAGCATGACCGGCGCCCTCCGCTCGGCGACGAAAGCGAAGAAGTCGTCGGCGCGCGGTGAGCTGAGATACCGCCCCTCCACGCTCGTGTTCACGATCAGTCCGACGAACTCCGGTTCGGCCAGCAGCTCGGCCGCCTGGCGCAGGTGCTTGTCGCCCCCGAAAGGGTCGAGGTAGGCGTACGCCCGCAGGTGCTCGGGATAGGCTCTGACCAGCTCGCCGAGCGCCTCGTTGTGCGCGCGCACCTGATCGGCGCTCTGCTGGTAGTTGCCCGCGCCGGTGCCGGGCAGCATGGACCCGGCGCCGACGGGGCTCCCGATGATCGTCTTATCGATCGCGCGGGCCAGCTTGCCCTCGATCATGCCCTCGGGGTCGTGCAGCCCCGGAGGACCGCCGCGGCCTTCGTTCGGCGGCGCGAGGTGCCCGTGCACGTCGACGAACATCACGCGCCCTTCCCCGGCGGAGGCCCGGCCAGAGCGGTGCTGAACCCGAACCTCCCCATCACCGGCACCAGGGCGCCGTACATGCCGTCGGACGCCTCGCTGGTGAGGAAGGCGACCACGCGCGCCACCAGGTCCGGAGTCACGGCCTGCGCGAAGTCGGCATGCGGTCGCTGCTGCCGGGCCTCGGGCGTGTCGGCCATGGTCATCACCACGGCGTTCGCGTGCACGCCGCGCTCCTTCACCTCGTGCGAGAGCGAGCGCATCCAGGCGAGCAGCGCCGCCTTCGCCGCCGCGTACCCGCCCAGGAAGCCCATCGGCTCCTGTGCGAGCGGGGAGCCGAAGTAGACGAGCCGGCCGCCGTTGGCGAGGCGGGGCAGCACGGCGTGCGTCGCGTGAACCGACGACAGGAAGTTGACCGCGAGCAGGCGCTCGTGGTCGACGAACTGGCTCGGCCCGGCCTGGAAGCTCCCGATCATGTGGACCAGCCCGTCGAGCCGGCCGAACCTGCGCTCGGCCTCCTGTGCCACGGTCTCGGCTCCCTCGGCGGTGGTGACGTCGGCGGCGAACACCTCGACCTGTCCCGGCACGCCGTACATGCGCTCCAGCTCGGCCAGCCGGTCGGTGTTCCTGCCCGTGAGCAGCAGGCGGTCGCCGCGCTTGGCCAGCAGCCCGGCGACCGCCTCGCCCACCGGGCCGGTCGACCCGGTGAGCAGCAGGACCGGCGACTCGCTCACGCCGTCGCCCCGACCGGCGCGCGGCGGGTGGTGACATGGTCCATCCCCATCCGGAGGAAGAAGTCCCTGGCGCCCTCAGGCGTGCTGGCGTCGCGGCGGTCCTCTTCCACCACGTAGTTGTCGAGTTCGCTCTCCACGTGCTGGATGTTGGGGTCCTGGGCGAGGTGCGCCATGAGCGAAGGCACGTTCCCGTCGATCTCGATCATGCGGACGACGATCTGGTCCTTCATGAAGACGGAGGTGCTGACCATCCGGGTGCCGTCAGCCGCGACGTACGCCGGGGCGGAGTAGTTGGCGAGCAGAGCTCTGACCTGCTCCTCGGTGCCGGGCTTGATCCTGAACATGATGGCGAGACGCTGCAAGTTTCCCATGGCCCGTAGCCTCGCCCGTCTCCTCCGGCCGGTCTTCCCACCGGCGTACCGATCCGCGCCTCCCCTCCGCGGTGGAGCTGACAGCCGTACAGCGGTAGACAGCCCGTTTACACAGGAAGCATGCAGATCAAATTGACCGGAAAGAGAGCCTTGGTGACAGGCGGCACCCGCGGCATAGGCCGCGCCGTCGTCCGTGCCCTTGCCGAGGCCGGAGCGGACGTCGTCACCTGCTACCGGCAGCCCGGCGAGCACGCCGACTCGCTGGCTCGTGAGCTGCGGCTCACCGGGGGAGACCACAGCCTGCACCAGGCGGACGTGAGCCGGCCCGAGGACGTCGCGCGCCTGATCGGCGAGTGCGGACCCCGCCTGGACATCCTCGTCAACAACGCGGGCGCCATCTCCCACATCCCCTTCGCCGAGCTGCCGCTGCAGGAGTGGCAGCGCATCATCGACACCAACCTCACCGCCGTTTTCGCCGTCACCCAGGCGGCGCTGCCGCTGCTGACCTCCGGTTCGTCGGTCGTCTTCGTGGGCTCCAAGGTGGCGACCGTGGGCATGCCGCTGCGCGCCCACTACACCGCGTCCAAGGCCGGGCTCGTCGGCCTGGGCCGCACGCTCTGCAAGGAGCTCGGGCCGCGCGGCATCCGGGTCAACGTCGTCCAGCCCGGGATCATCCAGACGACCGACATTCCGGTCGACCGGCTCAAGCACTACGAGTCGATCATCGGCCTCGGGCGTCTGGGGCAGCCTGGCGAGGTCGCGAACGTCGTCACTTTCCTGGCCAGCGACCTGGCCTCGTACATCACCGGCGAGACCCTGAACGTGGATGGAGGAACCTGATGATCGAGCCCGGTTTCCGCGTCATGCTGCGCATGCAGATCCATTCCGGCATGGAGGACGAGTTCGAGCAGGTGTGGCGAGCGGTGGGCGCCGCGGTCACCAGCCATCCGGCGAACCTCGGTCACTGGCTGCTGCGCAGCGCCGACGAGCAGGGGGTCTACTACATCAACAGCGACTGGGTGGACGAGGAGCGGTTCAGGGAGTTCGAGGAGAGCTGGGAGCACGGCGAACACCGGGCCAAACTGCACCCCTACCGGGCCAGCGCCACGATCGCGACCATGCATGTGGTCGGGCACCTCACGAAGGAGACGGCATGACCGTACGGGTGCTGCTGCGCTACCGCGGCCCCGAGGACGAGATCGCCACGGCTTTCCACACCATCAGCACGAAGCTGCGCGGCACGCCTGGCCTGCTGCGCAGTGAGCTGTGGCAGGACGTGGGCGAGCGGCGCTCGTTCGTCGTGTCCAGCGAGTGGACCAGCCGGGAGGATTTCGACGCCTGGGAGCAGGGGCCCGACCACAAGGCCACCACCCAGCCGCTGCGCCCCTACCATGAGTCCGGCGGGTTCCAGCTCGTCGAGGTGGTGGCCGTCCACCGGTGATGACAAAGACGTTGTCGCAGCTCGACGTGGTCGAAGCCGAGGCCATCCACATCATGCGCGAGGTCGCGGCCGAGTTCGAGCATCCCTGTCTGCTCTTCTCCGGGGGCAAGGACTCGATCGTCATG
>NZ_JBFANV010000067.1:0-63202 GCF_040674955.1 Nonomuraea sp. NPDC049695
TTCAAGGCCGAGGCGGAGCAGCGCTGGCTGGACCACTGCGAGGCCGTTTCCAAGGAGAAGAAGACGTCATGACTGTGGTGGTGAGTTTGCGGGACCTCGCGGACTTCGGCGGTGCCCATCTGGACCTCTTCGAACTCGGGCTTGAGCATGCCCTTGAGCGCCGCTTCGATCTCCTCGATCGCCTGGTAGATGACCGAGTAGTAGCGGATGTCGACGCCCTCGCGCTCGGCCAGGTCGCGCGCCCGGGGTTCGGGGCGGACGTTGAAGCCGATGATGACCGCGTTGTCGTCGGCGACGGCCAGGTTGACGTCGTACTCGGTGATCGCGCCGACCGCGCGGTGCAGGACACGGAGCCTGACCTCGTCGCCGACGTCGATCTTGAGCAGGGCGTCTTCCAGAGCCTCCACCGAACCGGACACGTCACCCTTGATGATGAGCTTGAGCTCGTCGACGCGGCCCTTCTCGAGGTCGCTGAACAGCTCTTCGAGGGTGCGGCGACGGCTCGACTTCGCCATGTCGGCGCTGCGCTTGCGCGCCGCGCGCTGCTGGGCGATCTGCCGGGCCATCCGGTCGTCGGTGACCACGATGAAGTTGTCACCGGCGCTCGGCACGGCCGTCAGACCCATCACCAGGACCGGACGGGACGGCGTGGCCTCCTCGACCGCGTCGCCGTTGTCGTCGAGCATCGCGCGGACGCGGCCGAAGGCCTCGCCACACACGATCGAGTCGCCGACGCGCAGCGTGCCGCGCTGGACCAGGACGGTCGCGACAGGGCCGCGGCCCTTGTCGAGGTGCGCCTCGATCGCGATGCCCTGGGCGTCCATCGTCGGGTTGGCCCGCAGGTCGAGCTCGGCGTCCGCGGTCAGCAGGATGGCCTCGAGGAGGTTGTCGATGCCCGTGCCGTTCTTCGCCGAGATGTCGACGAACAGGGTCGAGCCACCGTACTCCTCGGCCACCAGACCGTACTCGGTGAGCTGGGCACGGACCTTGTTGGGGTCGGCGCCCTCCTTGTCGATCTTGTTGACCGCGACCACGATCGGCACGTCGGCCGCCTGGGCGTGGTTGAGAGCCTCGATCGTCTGCGGCTTCACACCGTCGTCGGCCGCGACCACCAGCACCGCGATGTCGGTGGACTTGGCGCCTCGGGCACGCATGGCGGTGAACGCCTCGTGACCCGGGGTGTCGATGAAGGTGATCTTCCGGTCTTCGCCCTCGTGCTCCGCGGAGACCTGGTAAGCGCCGATGTGCTGGGTGATGCCACCCGCCTCGCGCGCCACCACGTTGGTCTTGCGGATGGCGTCGAGCAGCTTGGTCTTACCGTGGTCGACGTGACCCATGACGGTCACGACCGGCGGACGCGCGGCCAGGTCGGCCTCGTCGCCCTCGTCCTCGCCGAACTCGATGTCGAAGGCCTCGAGAAGCTCGCGGTCCTCCTCCTCGGGGCTGACGACCTGGATGTTGTAGTCCAGCTCGCCGCCGAGGATCTGCAGCGTGTCCTCGCTCACCGACTGCGTCGCGGTCACCATCTCGCCGAGGTGCAGCATGATCTGCACGAGCGAGGCCGGGTTCGCGCCGATGCGGTCGGCGAAGTCGGACAGCGACGCGCCGCGCGGAAGGCGGATCGTCGCACCGTTGCCACGAGCGACCTGCACGCCGCCGATCGCCGGCGCCGACATGTTGTCGAACTCCTGGCGCCTCTGCCGCTTCGACTTGCGCCCGCGAGCCGGACGGCCGCCGGGACGCCCGAAGGCACCCGCGGTGCCGCCGCCACGGCCACGGCCGCCGGGGCCGGGACGGCCGCCGAAGCCACCGCCGCCACCACCGGGACCGCCGGTGCCGGTGCGCTGACCGGTGCCGCCGCCACCACCGGGACGGCCGGCGAAGCCGCCGCCGCCACCGGGACGACCGCCGCCGCCGCCGCCGGGACGGCCACCGCCGCCACCGCCGGGACGACCGCCACCGCCGCCACCGCCACCCGGACGGCCACCGCCGCCGGGGCCGGCAGGACGACCCTGCGGCATCATCATCGGGTTGGGACGCGGACCGCCGGGACGGGGACCGCCCGCACCGGGACCAGGACGCGGACCACCGGCACCGGGCGGGCCGGGACGCGGACCGGGCCTGGGCCCGGCGTCGCTACGGCCCTGCGGCGGGCGGGGACCTGCGCCCTCACGGTCACGCGGCGGGCCGTCGCGACGCTCGCGCTGGCCGGGACCGCCTCCGTCACGCGGGCCGCCCGGACGCGGCGGACGGGACTGGCCCATGCCGCTGGCGGTCGAGGAGAACGGGTTGTTGCCGGGACGCGGACCGCGCGGGCCGGGCTTGGGACCCGGGCCGGGACGCGGGCCACCACCGGTGGGCGCGCCGGGACGCGGCGCCTGCCGGTCACCCCGGTCGCCACGGTCGCCGCGGTCACTCCGGTCGCCGCCTGCGGGCCCGGGACGGGCCGCGGGACCCGGCCTGGGGCCGGGACGGGCGCCGGCGGGGCCGGGACGCGGACCGGGAGTCGGGCGCGCGGGCGCGCCGCTCTCGAATCGTGCTTGCGGAGCCCCGGAAGTCTCACCGCGAGCGGCCTCAGGCTGCTGCTGCGGCTGGTGCGGCATGGGCACCGGCGGGCGCGGCTGACCGCCGCCCGCGGGGCCGGGCCGCGGACCGGGCTTGGGACCCGGACCCGGACGTGGGGCTGAGGGGACCGGCGCCTGCGCGGCGCCGTTACCGGCCTGGCTTTCCGCCGGCCGGGGCGCAGCCTTCGGCGGCTGCGGCTTGTTGGACGGCTGTCCGCCGCCCCTGGAGGGCCCACCCTTCGATGCGCCCAGAGCTTCGGTGAGCCTGCGGACCACCGGCGCCTCGATGGTCGAGGACGCCGAGCGGACGAACTCTCCCATCTCTTGGAGCTTGGCCATGACGACCTTGCTCTCTACGCCGAACTCCTTAGCGAGCTCGTATACCCGGACCTTCGCCACTGCACTCCCTTACTCGGCCCGGGAGGCTGGCTATGCCGTCCGGACCGTCGCTACCTTGACGTCTTCATCGCCGCGTGCTCATCAGGCGCTCATAGCAATCTGACTCCGCCCATCAACTCGGCGTCCTACATGACATTTCGGTGTCTCCTTCCAGGTGCGCTCGCACACGCGAGACGTCAAGCGGCCCCGGCACGCGAAAAGCGCGCGGGAACGCTCGGCGCCGCTCGGCAAGCTCCAGACAGCTCACGGACGGATGCAGCGATGCACCGCGGCCAGAAAGCCGTCCTCGCAGGTCAGGGACCACATGATCCTCGACCCGAACCAGGCGGAGCAGCTCGGACTTAGCCGTGCGAACCCTGCAGCCCACACAGGTGCGCTGTGGGACCGCTTGGCCACCATATTCCAGCTTACCGTGTTGACGCATCTACGGAACCGGCGGCATCTTCGGCTTGTGTGTCCGGCCGGATGTCGATCCGCCACCCGGTGAGTCTCGCGGCAAGCCGGGCGTTCTGCCCCTCTTTCCCGATGGCCAGCGAGAGCTGGTAGTCGGGCACGATCACCCGCGCGACGCGTCCCTCGAGATCGAGCACCTCGACATGGGAAACACGGGCCGGCGACAGCGCATTCCCCACGAACTCGCCCGGGTCCTCCGACCAGTCGATGATGTCGATCTTCTCGCCGTGCAGCTCGGTCATCACGTTGCGGACGCGCGAGCCCATCGGCCCGATGCAGGCGCCCTTGGCGTTGACGCCAGGCTTGCGCGACCTGACCGCGATCTTCGTACGGTGGCCCGCCTCGCGCGCCACCGCCGCGATCTCCACGGTGCCGTCGGCGATCTCGGGCACCTCCAGCGCGAACAGCTTCTTCACCAGCCCGGGGTGCGTGCGCGAGAGGGTGACCGAGGGGCCCTTGTGGCCCTTCTTCACCTGGACGACGTAGGCGCGGATGCGCTCGCCGTGCACGTACTCCTCGCCGGGGACCTGCTCGGCGTGCGGCAGCACCGCCTCGATCTTGCCGAGGTCGACCAGCACCACGCGCGGGTCCTTGCCCTGCTGGATGACGCCGGAGACCAGCTCGCCCTCGCGGCTGGCGAACTCACCGAAGTTGATCTCGTCCTCGGCGTCGCGCAGCTGCTGCAGGATGACCTGCTTGGCGGTGGTGGCGGCGATCCTGCTGAAGTTGTTAGGCGTGTCGTCGAACTCCCTGGCGACCTCGCCGTCCTCGTCGAGCTCGGCCGCCCAGATCGTGACGTGTCCGCTGCTCCTGTCGAGCTCGGCGCGCGCCTTGGACGCGGCGCCCTCGGTGCGGAAGTAGGCGATCAGCAACGCGTCCTCGATCGCCTTGACGACCAGGTCGAAGGAGATGTCCTTTTCCCGCTCCAGGCTGCGCAGGACGCTCATGTCGATGTCCACGACGGCTCCCCCCTAGCCTTCGTCGCCGTCGACGTCGTCGATCCGGCGGAACTCCACCTGTACCCGTCCCCGGGTCAGGTCCTCGTAATCAAGCCTGCGTACGCTGCCCTCGACATCGAGGTCGACACCGGCCTCGTCCGTGGCCACGATGCGGCCCTCCACCACGGCGCCGTCTTTCGTCTCCGCCTTCACCAGCCGCTTGGCCGCCCGGCGCCAGTGGCGCGGCTCGGTCAACGGGCGGTCGACGCCCGGAGAGGAGACCTCCAGCGTGTAAGCCGACTGGCCCATCGAGTCGTCGCCGTCCAGGGCCGTGGAGACGGCCTGGCTCACCTCGGCCACGTCGTCGAGGCTCACGCCGCCGTCGCGATCGACGATCACGCGTAGCAACCGCCTTTTGCCCGCCTGGGTGACCGTGATGTCCTCCAGGTCGAGGCCCTCCGCGCTGACCACGGGCTCAAGGAGCTTTATCAGGTGGTCGCGGGGTGATGCGCTGCCCATATCGACCTCCCCTATTGTCATGTCTCAGCCGGGCGGACCTCGCCTCTGGCTCCCGCCGTCCGGCTGCCCAGCCAGCGACGACAGTTGACACCCTATCTGTATGAGGGCACGGAAAGAGCGCCACTCGTCGTGGTCGAATGGCGGAGCGTCACCTGACAGCGATCCCGGGCACTAGCCCGTACGATGCTACCGATGAGAAAGCCGCCGAATGGCCTGCCGCTGCGGCATGCCTGAGGCGCGGCAGTAGGGCGGCGGTCCATGTGCGGCTTTCTTGTCGGTCTGCGCCACAGTCACTGGAGGTCCTAGCGCCGTGCGCCCGCGTCACCTCTCCCGGCGAGTCTTGCTGGCGGGCGGAGCGGCCGCTCTCACCGCCTGCAGCACGTCCGGCCCGCCTCAGCCGTCCGCGAAGGCCCCCGACTCCCCGGAGACCGTCCTGCTGAAAGGCCTGATCGCGGAGAAGGAGCGGACGATCGCGCTCTACTCCTCGCTGATCTCGGGCGGGGCGCAGAAGCTGGTCCCGTTCCGTGACCGCCACCAGGCCCATGTGAACGAGCTGCGCAAATACGTCACCGTGGCCTCGTCCTCGCCGCCGGTCACCCCCTCGGCCGCCGCCACTCCCAAGCCGTCGCTGTCGGGGCTGCGCGATCTGGAACGCAAGGCCGCCGCCCTGCGGGTCCGGCAGCTCGCCGGCGTCTCGCCCGGGGTGGCGCAGCTGATCGCCAGCATCGGGGCCTGCGAGGCCGCCCACGTCGTCGCCCTGCCGAGGTCGCTGTGAGCCCCGACGACATCGAGAAACTACGCAAGGCGCTGGCGGCCGAGCACGCGGTCCTGTTCGCGTACGGGCTGCTGGGCGCGCGCACGTCGGGGTCGCTGCGGGCCAGGATGAGCGCGGCCTTCGACGCCCACCGGGTGCGCCGCGACCAGCTGCGCGGGTTCATCACGGCGCGGGGCGGCCGGCCGGCCGAGCCCGACGCCTCCTACGCGCTGCCGTTCTTCCCCGCCGACCAGTCGCTGGCCGTCAAGCTGGCGGTGCACCTGGAGAGCGGCGTCACGGCCGCCTATCTCGAGCTGGCCGCCGCGCAGGACGTCACGCTGCGGCGCTATGCCGCACTGGCCATGCAGGAGGCCGTGACCCGCTCGTACGCCTTCCGCCCGGCCCAGCCCGCGGCCTTCCCCGGCATGCCGTCGGCGGCCGCCCCGCCGCCGGCGGCCTCGCCCTCGGCGACATCGAGCGGCGGATAGACCCTCCTTTGGAGGCCAGGCCGGGAGCCGGGGGTTCTTCACCGGTAGAGGACGGAGAGCAGGTCGGGGCCGAGGCGCTCGATGGCGGCGGCGTCCAGCTGGTAGTAGACCACCGAGCCGCGCCTGTGCGTGTGCACGAGCTGCGCCTCCCTCAGCCTGCGCAGGTGGCGTGAGACCTGGGGCGCGCTCATGCCGAGCTGAGTGGCCAGCTCGGACGTGGCGACGGGGTTGCGCAGGATCGCGTACGCGAGCCGCAGCCGCGTCGGGTCCTGGAGCGCGGCGAGCCGTCGCCTGGCCGTCTCCAGCGTCGGCGTGGCGGCCCCGTCGGCGCTGTACTGGATGACGACCGGGTAGCCGGGATAGTGCTTGATCACGAAGTGCGGCCTGCCGTGGACGGTCGGCACGAGCAGGCAGGGCCGTCCCTCGTCCACGCGGGCGGTGGCGTTGTAGAGCTTGTCGAACACGATCCGTAGCGGCTTGCGCGTGCTCGACACGGTGGACGTGGTGGACGCGGTGGACGCGGTGGACGTGGTCGGGAGGTCGGCCAGCACGAGCGGGCCGCGTCGGTGCAGGTCGCGCACGCGTTCGGCGCGGTCACGGTCGAGGGCCTGGCGCAGCGCGGGCCATTCGGCGTCGAAGGAGGCCGCGGCGAAGGCCGCGAGGAAGTCGAGGAGCTCCCGGCGGAACGCCTCGGGATCGGCGCGCAGCCGGGCGCCGATCTCCATGCGGCTGGTGGAGATCAGCCGCAGCCGCTGCAGCACCTCGTCACTGAGCCGGGGCGCCAGATCGGTGTCGTTCTTGCCGATCAGCGCCTGCGCGGTCATGGCCACGAAGTCGCCGATGGGCAGCTCGGCCACCTCCTGCAGCTCGTCCGCCAGCGTACGCCCCGAGCCGGCGGACAGCGGCAGCAGGTAGCGGGCGCGGAAGGCGCCCCAGAGCGGCGCCCAGGCGGCGGCCATGGTCAGCAGCCCGCCGTCCAGCTCGGCGTGCGCCCTGGCCAGCCAGGCGGCGCTGCCGGGGTGGTGGCCGGGCTCGTCGAGGACGTGCAGACAGGCGCAGAGCTCGGCCAGCGGAGAGCGCTGGACGGTGACGGATCCCGTGCCGGAGGAGTCGAGGAGGAGCGTGACGGCCACCCTGCACATTACCGCGTTCGCGTCAATCTTCTTGAGAGTCACTTGGTGTTTGCCCAGGCTGTCGGCTCATGGCTGAGGCACTGCACGTGGTCAAGCATCCGACCGGCTTCTATTCGGCGGGCGCGACGACCCTCTTCGCGTCGAGATACGACCAGCGGTTCTCCTACTGCTTGTACGTGCCGTCCGCGCACGACCCGGACGGCGCTCCCGTGCCCCTGGTCGTCCTGCAGCACGGCACCGGACGGCGCGGACCGCAGTACCGGGACAACTTCGCCGAGTGGGCCGAGGAGCACGGCAGCCTCGTCCTTGCCCCGCTCTTCCCCGCCGGTATCGGCGACGACCCCCACGACCTGCACAACTTCAAGTTCCTCAAGTACGGCGACATCCGCTTCGACCACGCGCTGCTGGCCATGGTCGACGAGGTGAGCGAGCGCTTCAACGTTCGGGCCGAACGGTTCCTGCTGCACGGGTTCTCCGGCGGCGGCCAGTTCGTGCACCGGTTCGCCTACCTGCACCCCGACCGGCTCGCCGGATTGTCAATCGGCGCACCAGGGCGGATAACGTACATCGATCGCAACAGCCCGTGGTGGATCGGGCTCAAGGGGTTCGAGGAGGAGTTCGGCAGCGCTCCCAGGGTGGAGGAGCTGCGCGACGTACCGGTGCAGATGGTGGTGGGCAGCGCGGACGTGGAGACCTGGGAGATCAACAACCAGGGCGACTCCAACTGGATGGACGGCGCCGACGCCTACGGGACCACCCGCATCGAGCGGCTCAGGGCGCTGCGCGACAACTTCGAGGCCCACGGCATCGCCGTGCGGTTCGACGTCGTGCCCGGCGTGGGGCACGACCCGATGCTCGTGCTCGAGCCGGTCAAGGACTTCTTCGCATCGATCCTCACCCCCCGGGAGTCATCATGAAGACCAAGCTGTTGGCCGCCGTCGCGGCGGCCGTAACCCTCACCGGCTGCGCCGTGGGCGAGGCCACCGAATCGGGCGGCGGCTACCCCGACAAGCCCCTGTCGATCATGGCGCCGGGCAGCCCCGGCGGCGGCTGGGACACGCGGGCGCGCGGCATCGCCAGCACGCTCAGCGAGTGCAAGGTGGCCGACGTGGACGCCACGGTCACGAACGTTCCGGGCGCGGGCGGCACGATCGGGCTGGCCCAGTTCGCCAAGAAGAAGGGCGACCCGTACCAGCTCATGGTCATGGACAGCGTGACCATGCTGGGCGGCATCGTGAACAACAAGTCGCCGGTCGACCTGTCCACGCTGACCCCCGTGGCCGGGCTGAGCCGGGGGCCGAGCGCGATCGTGGTGGCGAAGAAGTCTCCGTACAAGGACCTGAAGTCGCTGCTGGACGCGATGCAGGCCAAGCCGCACAGCGTCAAGTGGACGGGCGGCTCGCTCGGCGGGCCCGGCCAGATGACGGTGGCGGGGCTGGCCAAGGACCGCGACGTCGCCGCCAAGGAGGTCAACTTCGTGCCCACGGCGGGCGGCGGCGAGTCCATGAACCTGCTGCTCAGCGGCGCCGCGACGGCCGGCATCGACACCGTCGCCGAGCTGCGCGCGCAGATCTCCGCGGGCGAGCTGCGGGTGCTGGCTGTGGACTCGGAGCAGCGGGTCGCGGGCGTCGAGGCGCCCACGCTCAAGGAGCTGGGCCTGGGCAACGCGGCGATCTCCACGCTGGCCGGCGTGCTCGCTCCCGCGGGCCTGACCAAGGAGCAGCAGCAGGAGGTCATCGGCCTGCTGGACAAGGTGCGCCAGACCTCCTGCTGGAAGAAGGTGCTCGAGCGCAACAACTGGATCGAGGACTGGCGTCCCGGCGACCAGTTCGGCCAGGTGCTGTCCGAGCAGCGGACGCAGGTCACCACCATCCTGGGCGAGCTGGGACTGGGCAAGTGACACAGCGTCTCGTCTCGCTCGGCTTCCTCGCCGCCGCCGTGGTGGTGCTGGCCCAGGCGTTCGCGATCCCGCAGGGCGAGGGCTACCAGGCGGTGGGGCCGCGCGCCTTCCCGCTGCTGGTCGGGGCCGGGCTCGCGGTGGTGTCCTTCATCGGGGTCGTCCAGGCGTTCAGGCCCGGTACGCCGAGCGCCGCCACGGGCGACTCCGAGGAGCCGGAGGAGACGCACTGGCCTTCGGTGCTGCTCCTGATCGGCAGCCTGGTCGCGTACGCGCTGATCCTGGTCCCCGCGGGCTACTGGCAGGCGACCACCGCCTTCTTCGTGGCGGTCGCCCGGGTGCTGGGCAGCAGGCGGCTGCTGCGCGACGTGCTCGTGGGGCTGGTGCTGGCGCTGGCCACGTACTTCCTGTTCGACCGGCTCCTCGGCATCTCGCTGCCGCCCGGCCTGGTGAGATTGGCGATCTGAGATGGACGTCCTCGGCAACCTGCTGGACGGCTTCGGCCACGCGCTGAGTCTGCAGAACCTGCTGCTCGCCCTGCTCGGCGTCACCGTCGGCACGCTGGTGGGCGTGCTGCCCGGGCTCGGTCCCGCCACGACGATCGCGTTGCTGCTGCCGCTGACGTTCGTGTTCGACTCGGTCGGCGCGTTCGTGATGTTCGCCGGGATCTACTACGGCGGCATGTACGGCGGCTCGACGACCGCGATCCTGCTCAACATCCCGGGCGAGACGGCCTCGATCCCCACCACGCTCGAGGGCTATCCGATGGCCAGGCGCGGCCGGGCGGGGGCGGCGCTGGCGACGGCGGCCATCGGATCCTTCGTGGCCGGCACGATCTCCACGGTCGTCATCACCTTCCTGGCCCCCGGCATGTCGAACATCGCCAAGCTGATCCAGCCGGCCGAATACTTCTCGATCATGGTGCTGGCGTTCGTGACGGTGACCTCGCTGATGGGGGACTCGATCGTACGCGGGCTGTCGAGCCTGTTCCTCGGCCTGACCATCGGGATGGTCGGGATCGACCAGATGACCGGCCAGCCGCGCTTCGCCTTCGGCGTGCCCGAGCTCTACGAGGGGCTGTCGGTGGTGGCGGTCGCGGTGGGGTTGTTCGCGGTGGCGGAGGCGGTCTCCACGGCCGCCTCGCGGCACCGTCCCAGCCAGCCTCCCGTCACCGTGGACGGGAAGGTGGGGATGACCCGCGACGACTGGCGCAGGTCATGGAAGCCGTGGCTGCGCGGCACCCTGTTCGGCCTGCCGATCGGCTCGCTGCCCGCCGGCGGCGCCGAGCTGCCGACCTTCCTCAGCTACAACGTCGAGAAGCGGCTGTCCAAGCACAAGGAGGAGTTCGGGCAGGGCGCCATCGAGGGCGTGGCGGGGCCCGAGGCGGCCAACAACGCGGCGTTCTCGGGCGTGCTGGTGCCCCTGCTGACGCTGGGCATCCCGACGTCGGCCACGGCGAGCATGCTGCTGATCGCGTTCCAGATCTACAACGTGCAACCGGGGCCGCAGCTCTTCGACCAGCAGCCGGTGCTGGTGTGGACGCTGATCGCCAGCCTCTACATCGGGAACGTGATGCTCCTGGTGCTCAACCTGCCGCTGATCCGGGTCTGGGTGAAGCTCCTCTCCGTCCCCGCCGCCCTCCTCACGGCCGCCATCCTGACCTTCGCCACGCTGGGGGTCTACTCGATCTCGCAGAGCGTCTTCGAGGTGCTGGTGGCGTACGGGTTCGGGCTGCTGGGCTGGGTGCTGCACCGGGCCCGGTACCCGGTGGCGCCGCTGATCCTGGGGGCGGTGCTGGGGCCGTTGATGGAGGTCCAGTTCCGCCGGGCCCTGGCCTTCAGCGAGGGCGACCCCTCGGTCTTCGTCACCCGGCCGGTGTCGCTGGCGATCCTCCTCATCGCGGCCGCCTGCCTCGTCGGCCCCGCGCTGCTCCGGCGCCGCACCAAGACCCCCCTCCCCACGGCCTGACGGCCTGGGGGCCGGGGCCTTCCCCTGACGCCCACTCGGCGGTACGTGTCATGCCGCACCCCGGCACGGCCCAGCACACGGTCCACGGCCACGGGCGCGGGCGCGGCGCGAACGCAGGCGCGGCACGGCGCGGGCACGGCACGGGCGCAGCACGGAGGCGGCGCGGGCACGGCACGGGCGCAGCACGGAGGCGGCGCGGGGGCAGCACGGACGCGGCGCTGCGCGGCGCAGGCGCGGCGCGGTCCCACGCGATGGGGCGGCCCGAGGTGGCGACGCGACGTGACGTGGCGGCATGGCACGACCTGGCGGCGGCATAGATCGGCGCCTCATGCGACACGGCAGCGCGCGCAACACAACGTGGCGACACCACGCGACGGCGCGGCAGCGCGCCGCCGCCTCAAGTGCGCCGCGTCGGCGAGACGTGGTGCGGCGGAGCCCGGCGCCATCGCACGGCGGCCCGCCATCAACGGCGCGCGGCACCCCCAACGCGGCGCTGAAAGACCCGCCAGGGTGAAACACCGGGAAGGCTCGGCTGCGTCGAGCGCACCGAGAAGGTTCGGGAGCCGTGCAAGTCCGCAGCGCCGGCCCGGTGTCGAGTACGCCGAAAAGGGCCGGGGAGCCCTGCAAACCCGCAGGGCCCGGCCGGCGTCGAGTGCGCCGGCCGGGCCCCGTGGGCGGTGTGTCAGCCGATGGCGGCCAGGATGCGGTCGGCGGCCTCAGCGAGCGGAATCTCCGACTTCTCCCCGGAAACCCGGTCCCGAAGCTCCACGACCCCCTGCGACAGCCCGCGTCCGACCACCACGATCGTGGGCACTCCCAGCAGCTCCGCGTCCTTGAACTTCACCCCGGGCGAGACCGACGGCCGGTCGTCCACCAGGACCCGCAGCCCGCGCGACTCCAGCGAAGCGCCCAGCTCCAGGGCGGCCTCCACCTGGTTCTCCTTGCCGGTCCCGACGATGTGCACGTCGGCGGGCGCCACCTCGCGCGGCCACACCAGCCCGAGCGAGTCGTGGGCCTGCTCGGCGATGACCGCCACGGCGCGGGAGACGCCGATGCCGTAGGAGCCCATCGTGATCCGGATCGGCTTGCCGTCGGGGCCCAGCGCGTCGAGGCCGGCGGCGTCGGCGTACTTGCGGCCGAGCTGGAAGATGTGGCCGATCTCGATGCCGCGGTCGATGGAGAGCTCGGAGCCGCAGCGGGGGCAGGGGTCGCCGGCGCGCACCTCGGCGGCCTCGATCGTGCCGTCGGGGATGAAGTCGCGCCCCGCCACCACGTTGGCGGCGTGCTTGCCGGGCTCGTTGGCCCCGGTCACCCAGGAGGTGCCGGTGACGACCCGGGGGTCGACGAGGTAGCGGATGCCGAGCGAGCGCAGGACCTGCGGCCCGATGTAGCCGCGTACGAGGCCGGGGTGCTTGGCGAAGTCGGCGGCCTCGAAGATGGCGGGCTCGCCGGGCGACAGCGCGGCCTCCAGGCGCTTGAAGTCGACCTCGCGGTCACCGGGCACGCCGATGACCAGGGTCTCGACCTTGTCGGAGCCCGGCGTGGAGACCTTGACGACGACGTTCTTGAGCGTGTCGGCGGCGGTGACGGACAGGCCGTGGTGCTCGTTGACGTACGACACCAGCGTCTCGATGGTCGGTGTGTCGGGCGTGTCGAGGACCTGCAGCGGCGCCGCGTCGTCGAACGAGCGGGCGGCGGGCGCGGGCGTGACGACGGCCTCGGCGTTGGCCGCGTAGCCGCACGCGTGGCAGGCCACGAACGCGTCCTCGCCCGTGGGCGTGGGCGCCAGGAACTCCTCCGACGCCGACCCGCCCATCGCCCCCGACTGGGCGAACACGATCTTGTAGTTGATGCCGAGCCGGTCGAAGGTGCGGATGTACGCGTCGCGGTGCTGCTCGTAGGAGTGCTTGAGCCCGTCGTCGTCGAGGTCGAACGAGTACGAGTCCTTCATGAGGAACTCGCGCCCGCGCAGGATCCCCGCGCGCGGCCGGGCCTCGTCGCGGTACTTCGTCTGGATCTGGTAGAGGGTGACCGGATAGTCCTTGTACGAGGAGTATTCGCCCTTGACCATGTCGGTGAAGAGCTCCTCGTGGGTGGGACCGAGGAGGTAGTCGGCGCCCTTGCGATCCTGGAGCCGGAAGATGTTGTCGCCGTACTCGGTCCAGCGGCCGGTGGCCTCGTAGTATTCGCGGGGCAGCAAGGCGGGGAAGAGCACTTCCTGGCCGCCCATCCGGTTCATCTCCTCGCGGACGATCCTGGTGACGTTCTCCAGCACCATCTTGCCGAGGGGCAGCCAGGAGTAGATGCCGGGCGCCACGCGGCGGACGTAGCCGGCGCGGACCAGGAGCTTGTGGCTCGGCACTTCCGCGTCTGCCGGGTCGTCCCGCAGGGTGCGAAGAAACAACGACGACATGCGCAGCAACACGGCTACTCCTTGCTCGAACCTGGATGTGAAGGATTACAGGCTATCGACTCGGAGCGGCACAGCGCTCGGGCTTATCCGCCGCACTCAGACGGTCAGGGGAATCCAGCCGGACAGGATGGCGGCCAGACAGGCCGCGAACACCCCGGCGAACACCGCCGACAGCGCGAGCGCCCGCGCCCGTCCCCGCGCCTTCCTGCGCAGCAGGAACACCAGCGCGACGGAGAGCAGACCGACCACCACCGCGGGACCGGGCCAGAACGACCGGTCGCTGTCGATGAACCCCGGGGTCGCCCGGTCCATCACGTCCGCGATCAGCGCGACGCCGACCGCGCCCGCCGCGAGGTCGCCCCAGACGTCATGCCTGCGGGTGGCGTAGGCCAGCAGGCCCAGGCCGACGAGCAGGACGATCGTCCAGTTGAGCCCGGCGGCGCTGCCGCCGATGACGTCGAAGGCCAGGCCGCCGCTGAGCGCGCCCGCGCCCATGGCGGCGACCAGCGTGGAGGCGGCCGCCAGGAACGTCGTCAGCAGCGCCCAGCCGAACCCGGACGCCGTCGCGCCCACGGCCAGCGACAGGGCGAGATAGACGTACGGATCATAGATCTGGCCGATCCATCCGGGACCCTTGCCGGCGAGGAACATGCCGACAAGCCCGACAGCGAGTCCTCCGAGGAAGGCTGTCAGGAGATGGCGTTCGATGCAGAGCTGCCGCCGGTCGTACTCGGCGAGGTCGGCATAGTCGATGCTGGTGTCGTTCATCTGAGAGTTCCCTGGTCGGCCGTACCCCTGGCCGCTCTTTGGGTTGACCTCTGTCAGATTATGTGACCGTACAGAAAAGGCAAATTTCGGTCATCCCAATGCCAAATCAAGCAATCGCTTGGTTAGCATGACCTTCATGGCACTCCCCGATGAGCTCGCCGCCGTCGTCCGCGACTACCTCGCCGACCGGCCGGACGCGCCGTGGCGGACGTTCGCGCGCGACGTGGGGATCGCGGGGCTGCTCGTGCCCGAAGAGCACGGCGGGGCGGGATGCGGCCCAGCCGAAATGGCCGCGGTGGCCGAGGAGCTGGGCCGGGTCCTGTCGCCCCATCCGTTCCTGCAGACAGCGGTGATGGCGGTCGAGGCGCTCATGTCGTGCGAGGCGTTCCACCTGCTCCCGGCCCTGGCCGACGGCTCGGTGACGGCGACCGTGGTGCTGCCGGGCGACGGGGCACTCCGGCTGGAGTCCGGCCTGCTCACGGGCATCGTCCCGTACGCGATGGCAGGCGAGCTGGTGCTGCTCTACGTGGACGGGCTGCTGGTGGAGGCCGTGCCGGCGCGGCGCAGGACGTACCGGACCATGGACGAGAGCCGGCCGCTGCAGGAGCTCTCCTTCCAGGGCACCCCGGTACGGCGGCTCGGCGACGGCGCGTCGTGGGCCCGCGTGCGCGACCTCGGGATCGCGGCGCTGGCCGCCGAGCAGGTGGGCGGGGCGCGGCGGTGCCTGGAGACGGCGGTGGAGCACGCGAAGGGGCGGCGGCAGTTCGGGCGGCCGATCGGGTCCTTCCAGGCGATCAAGCACAAGCTCGCCGACCTGCTGCTGCTGGTGGAGTCGGCCCGGTCGGCGGCCGGGGCGGCGGCCCGCGACGAGGTGTTCGCGGCGATCGCCGGCTCGTACTGCACAGAGGCGTATCTGGCGGCGGCGGGCGAGAACATCCAGATTCACGGCGGGATCGGCATCACGTGGGAGCATCCCGCGCACCGTTATCTCAAACGGGCGACCTCGGACGCGCAGCTGTTCGGGCCGCCGCAGTCCCACCGCGCCCGGCTGGCGGCCCACGCCCTCGGCTAGCACCGCCGGTCGCGAACGACCTGCACGTCGCCACCGCCGTAGGAGAAGGGGGAACGGCACGCGAAGTGGCCGCACCGCCGCACTCAAGGCGGCGAAGACGCTAGCCGCCGAGGAGTTCCTCCCATGGGTGGCGGGTGTTGGTGCGGCGCGTGGTGTCGAGCGCCTCGGCCAGGCGCCAGAGCCCGGGGCGTGCCCGTACGGTGGCCCGCCCCATCGGGTCGATCGCCCGCAGCTCGAACCGCACCCCCATCACGTCGAGCACGGCCGACCCGCCGTTCCCCGGGCCGGCCTCGGTGACGAGGGGGCCGTCGTGCTCGGGGTCACGCACCTGGTCGGTGAGCAGGGCGGCGACCTCGGACGCGTACGGGCCGTCGCGCCACTCGATGTGCCAGCTGTGGTCGGACCCGCGCCACCAGGTCAGATCGCGGCACGACTCGATGAAGTCGGCCTCGGTGGCGAGCGCGGCCATCACCCGGCCGAACGCCTCATATCTGCGGGCGCTGGTGAGCGAGAAGTCGTCGTCGGCGTCCGGATTCAAGCCGTCCTTCGGCCGCCGCAGCACGTGCTTTCGCTTCACAGGCATCCACTCTGATCGGGTGCCCGCCCTTCCCGCAAGTGTTCGCTGCTGATACGCTCTACCAAGCGAGCGCTTGGTTCACTATTTCGCCGGAGGCGCGATGACGTCCCTACGGATCAGCCTGGGGTATGAGTTGGAGGTCCGCGGCCGCACCCGCGAAGTGGAGCAGCAGGCGTTCAGGAACGTGGTCGAGCAGGTCGCGCTCGGCGACCGCCTGGGCTTCGACACCGCCTGGTTCGTGGAGCACCACTTCACCAGAGGCTTCTCCCACTCCTCCGCGCCTGACCTGGTCCTGGCCGCCATCTCACAGCGCACGGAGCGCATCCACCTCGGGCTGGGCGTGGTGCTGCTGCCGTTCCAGTCCCCCATCCGCACGGCCGAGCGCGTCGCCACGCTGGACGTGCTGAGCGGCGGCCGGGTCGAGTTCGGGACGGGGCGGGGCGCCTCCCCGCTGGAGTACCAGGCGTTCCAGCGGCCGTTCGAGAAGTCGCGGCAGATCTGGGAGGACTCCCTGGAGGCGACGCTGGCCATCTGGCAGGCCGACGGCGAGCCGGTCAGCCGGTCGAACGAGTTCTTCGAGATCCCCGACGTGGCCGTCTACCCGCGCCCGGTCCAGCGGCCGCATCCCCCGGTATGGGTGGCGTCGACCTCTTTGGAGGGATACCTGGCGGCAGCCAGGCACGGGTACAACCTGCTCGGCATGACGATGCTCAAGGGCATCGACGACGTGGCCTCCGACATCGCGAAATATCGGGAATGTCTGGCTGAGCATGGCTTCGACCCGGCGAGCCGGCGCGTCGCGCTGATGATCCCCTGGTACGTCGCCCCGACCCGCGACGAGGCGACGGCCACGGCCGCCGACGCCGTCCTGTGGTACATCCGCCGCCAGGTCAACCTGGTCACCCCGCCCGACTACTACGACGCCCGCCACGCCACGCACCGGGTGCTGGGGCAGCTGGCGGCCGGGCTGCCGCCCGAGGAGTCCATGGCCACGCTGCGCGAGAACCTGATGGTGGTGGTGGACGACGTGGAGGGCTCGCGCAAGGCCGTGGCCAGGATCGCCGAGGCGGGCGCGACGGACCTCATCATCCAGGCGCAGGTCGGCGGCCTGGCCCATGACCAGGTGTGCGACTCCATGACCCTGTTCATGACGGAAGTGGTGGTCTGATGACCCTCTGGCTCACCCGTGACGATCTCGGGGCCGCCGCGCACGCCGCCACCGGGCTCCTGCTCGTCTCCCCCGACGTGTCGAGCGCCGTCCGGCTGGAGCCGCAGGACCACAGTCTGACCGTGCAGGCGCTGCGCGAGGCGGGTGTGGGCGAGCGCGACCGCGTCGTGGTGGCCCTCGCCGAGCCCGCGGGGGCGCTCTGGGCGGCCGCCGCCGCGGACGTGGCGAGCGCCGCCGCGGACGTGGGCCCGCGCGGCCGGATGCGCCTGCACCACGCGCTGACCGCGCTGAAGGCGACCACCCTGGTCATCACCCCCACAGGTGCGATGGACTTCCTGGCCAGGCTGCACCTGGAGTTCCTGCTGGACCCGCTGGACCTCGGGCTCCGGAACATCATCCTGACCGGGGAGATCGCCTCCACGCGGACGATGGGCCATCTGGCGGGCGAGTTCGAGTCGAGTGTGACGGAGGTGTTCGCCGGTCCGTTCACCGGCGGCGCCCTGGCGTGGCGCGCCTCGGAGGAGGACCCGCTCACGCCTCTCGCGGACGGCGTCCTGCGCGTGGCGTCGCTGACCAAGGACGACGCCCCCGATCCCGCCGCCGAGCTCGCCGAACTGATCATCACCCCGCCGCCCGGCGACGCCGTGCTCAGGACCGGCCTGGTCACCCGGCTCGGCGGCACCGGTCGTGAGCACGGCATACCCGCGCCCGCCCACACGGTGGGCGACCACGTGCTGGTCAGAGGCGTGTGGCTGGCGCTGCCGCGCATCGAGAAGGCGCTGTCGAAGATCGACGGGGTGGCCGGCTGGGACCTTGCGATCAGCCGGCAGGGGACGCTGGACACGGCGACGTTGACGGTCACGTTCAGCCGGGCGAGCCTGGTCCGGAACCCCATGTGGAAGTCGAGGATCCAGCAGGCCGTCCACGCGCTGACCCCCATCTCGATCAACGTGGAGATCGCCCAGGACGTCTCCGAGACCCCCGCGCCGGGCACGGTGAACGACCTGCGCGGCCACCACCTCGGAAGGGACCGCGCTCTCATCACCTAGGGGCAATCGATGGCACCGATGCCGGACTGGGGAACGCTCCCCCGCATGCTGCGCGACCAGGCAGCCGACCATCCCGACGCCACCGTGGTCGCCGACGGCGGCACGCGGATGACGCTGTCCGAGCTGAGGGCCGCGGCCGCCAAGATCGCCCGTGGCCTCATCGCCCTCGGCGTCGCTCCCGGGGACCGGGTGGCGTTGTGGGGGCTGAACTCGGCGCACTGGGTGCGGCACGCGTTCGGCATCTGGGACGCGGGCGCGGTGATCGTGCCGCTCTCGTCCCGCTACAAGGGCATCGAGGCCGCCCAGATGATCGAGAAGACCGGCGCCAAGGTGCTGATCACCGGCGCGGGGCCGTCGGCGACCCCGCTCGCCGACCTCCTGCCGCCGATCCCCGGCCTGCACCACGCATCCGGCTTACGCGCGCGGGGCGCGCGGGTCTCTGCCGGGGAGGCCGAGGAACGGGCGCTCGCCGTCCGCCCGGACGACCTGTGCGAGATCATGTCCACGTCGGGCACCACCGGCGTGCCCAAGGGCGTCATGCTCGACCACGCCCAGGTCCTGCGCAGCTACTGGGACTGGTCCGAGATCGTCACCCTCGACGACCGCGACCGCTATCCGATCATCGCCCCGTTCAGTCACGGCTTCGGGCTGAACGCCGGGCTCATCGCCTCTGTCCTGCGCCGGGCCACGATGGTGCCGATCCCCATCTTCACGCCTGACGCGCTCATGTCGCTGATCTCGTCCGAGCGGATCACCGTACTGGCCGGGCCGCCGACCCTGTTCCACCGGATCCTGGACGAGCTGGACCGCGGCTCCTGGGACGTGTCGTCGCTGCGCGTGGCCATCTGCGGAGCCGCCGCCGTGCCGCCCAGCCTCATCACGCGGCTGGTGGAGCGGGTGGGGCTGGAGCGGATGATCAACGCGTACGGGCTGATGGAGGGCACGGTCGTCTCCATGACCAGGGCCGGGGACCCGATCGGCGTGATCGCCGACACCACGGGGCGGCCCGTGCCGGGGATCGAGGTCAAGATCGTGGACGACGACGGCAAGGAGGTCGCCGCCGGGGAGCGGGGGGAGATCCTGCAGCGGGGCTACGGGGTGATGCGGGGCTACTGGGGCGAGCCCGCCAGGACCGCCGAGGCCGTCGACCGGGACGGGTGGCTGCACACGGGGGACATCGGGGTGCTGGACCCGTACGGGAACCTCGCCATCGTGGACCGCAAGAAGGAGCTCTACATCGTCAACGGGTTCAACGTCTCGCCGGCCGAGGTGGAGTCGCTGCTGCTCAGGGAGGGGTCGCTGGCGCAGGCGGCCGTCGTGGGCGTGCCGGACGCGAGCACCGGGGAGTCGGGCCTGGCGTACGTCGTGCCGCGCCCGGGGGTCTCCGTCGATCCCGAGGCGCTGCTCGCCTGGGCTCGGGCGAACATGTCGAACTACAAGGTGCCCAAGCGGTTGGTCGTCGTGGACTCCCTTCCGACGAACGTGAACGGGAAGATCGACAAGCTGGCCCTCCGCACGTCGGCCGAGGCCCTTCTGCGGGAGAACTGAGGTCTCTCCGGGGCGGCCTGGGCGGAGTAGTGTCGAATTAGCGCCATATGCCCCGGGAGCCGTCATGCCGCGCCTGTTGGTCGACACATCCGGGACGCGCGCTGCCAGGCGAGGAACAAGGTGGGTGTTCCTCCGCTCCGTGGCGGTGCTGAGCGGCTACGTTGGCAGCAGCGATCATGCGGTACGCGCCGGGGACGGGTTCATGCGGACCGGCGACCGGGGATACATCGATCACACCGACCGGTTACATCGGGTGGGACAGGTGTAACCGAGTCTTAGGAGGCAGCGTGGCGTTGCACGTGGCGGTCATCGGGTCGGGCCCCGCCGGGATCTACACGGCCGAGGCTCTGGTGAAGCAGTCGGCGGAGCCCGTCGAGGTCGACGTCCTCGAACGCCTGCCGACCCCGTACGGGCTGGTCAGGTACGGCGTCGCACCCGACCACACGTCGATCAAGTCGATCGCCAACTACCTGCGGAGGGTGCTCGAGCTTCCTCAGGTCCGCTTCCTCGGCGGCGTCACGCTGGGCGAGCACGTGTCCGTCGAGGACCTGCTGAGCACGTACGACGCGGTGGTCTACTGCACGGGCGCGATGGTCGACAGGAAGCTCGGCATCCCCGGCGAGGACCTGCCGGGCAGTGTGGCGGCGACGGACTTCGTCAACTGGTACTGCGGGCACCCCGACGTCGATCCCGATCGGTTCACGCTCGACAGCCCCGAGGTGGCGGTGATCGGCGTCGGCAACGTGGCCGTGGACGTCGTACGCGTCCTCGCCAAGACCCACGAGGAGCTGCGTTCCACGGACGTACCGCACGACGTGCTCGAGCGCCTCGAGGAGAGCCAGGTCAAGGCCATCCACATGATCGGCCGCCGCGGCCCAGAACACGCCAAGTTCACCCTCAAGGAGCTGCGCGAGCTGGGCGAGCTGGCCAACGCCGACGTCTGCGTGCGCCCCGACGAGGCCGTCGTCCTGGGTGCCGACTTCCCGCGCCAGATCCAGGGCAACATCAAGGTCCTGCAGTCATGGGCCGCCCGCGAGCCGGTGGGCCGCCCGCGCCGCCTCGACGTGCGCTTCTGGCTGCGGCCCGTGGAGATCCTCGGCACCGAACGCGTGGAGGGGCTCAAGCTCGAACGCACCCGCCTGTCGGAGGACGGGCGCGTCGTGGGCATGGGCGAGTTCGAGACGCTCCCGGTCGGCATGGTGCTGCGCTCGGTCGGCTACCAGAGCGTGCCGCTGCCCGGGGTGCCGTTCTCCGAGAAGACCATGACCGTGCCGAACGACGCCGGACGGGTGCGTGACCGCGAATACGTGGCGGGCTGGCTCAAACGCGGTCCCACCGGGGTGATCGGCACGAACAAGTCCGACGCGGCGGAGACGGTCCGCACGCTCCTGGCCGACCTCGCGGGCCGCGTGCCGGTGAGCCGGGGCTCCATCGACGAGCTGCTGGCCGCCCGGGGGGTGCGTCCGGTGACGTACGAGGAGTGGCTGGTGATCGAGGCCGCCGAGGCCGAGCTGGCCAGGTCCCTGGGCCGGGGCGAACGCGTCAAGCTCGTCGGCCTGGAGGCAATGCTCCGTGCCTGCCGTCCCTGAGGGGTTCGAGGAGACCTACCGGGTCCAGCGGGCCCGCTATTTCCCGTCCGCCGACGTGGGCTGGCAGCCGGTCCACACCGTCTACGTCCCTGCCGACCGCGTCTCGGCCCGTACCGTCTCCGAGTGGGGCGATCAGGCGCTCTCCCTGGTCAAGGCGCATCTGGCCGATCCGGGCTCGCTGGCGGAGGTCTTCGGGGTGCCCTCCGGGCTGGGCTCCTCCGTGCACGCCAAGCTGGTGCGGAAGCTCTCGTCCGAGCCCGTCGAGGATCTGCGGATCGACTTCGAGGACGGGTACGGCGTACGTCCCGACCTGGTGGAGGACGAGCACGTGGCGCAGGCCGTCGAGGCGGTGGCCACGATGCACGCGGCGGGGGCGCTGCCGAGGCGGTGGGGGCCGCGGGTCAAGTCGTTCGCCGACGGTGATCCCGCGCGGTCGGTGCGCACGCTCGAGCTGCTCCTCACGGGAGTCGTCGAGCGGGCCGGCGAGCTGCCGCCCGGATTCACGGTCACCTTTCCCAAGGTCCTGATGGAGCCGTACCTCGGCCACTTCGCGGACGTGCTGGAGCGGCTCGAGGCGGAGCTGGACGTACGGCTGCGGTTCGAGATGCAGGTGGAGGCGCCGCAGACGCTGCACTTCCTGCGCGGGGACCTGGCGGAGTCGCTGGGCGGGCGGCTGGCCGCGGCGCATTTCGGCGTGTTCGACTACACGGCCGCGATCGGGCTGCCGCCCCACGAGCAGCGGCTCGACCATCCCGCGTGCGACCATGCCCGGCACGTGATGCAGACCGCGTTCGCGGGCACGGGGGTGGAGTTGTCGGACGGATCGCTGGCCGCCTCGCCCGCCTCCGACCTCGCGCCGGACGTGCACGCGCTGTGGCGGCGCCATGCCGAACTGGTCAGGCATTCCCTGCGGCACGGCTTCTATCAGGGGTGGGACATGCACCCTTCTCACCTGGTGAGCCGGTTCGCCACCGTCTACGCCTTCCACCTCGCCCGGTACGACGCGTACCAGGAGCGCGTGAGAGCTTGGGAGGAGCAGCGGGAGGCGGGGGGTGGCGTCATGGACGAGCCTGCCACCATCCGGACGCTGGTGGCCGCTCTGAGGCGCGCGGACGCGGCCCTGCCGTGAGAGGGGCCGGGTCTCAGTCGCGCTCGACCATGGCCCGCCACTGGCGTACGAGCCGCCACTCGACGGGGTCGGACCAGCTCGCCCGCACGGCGGAGCCGACGTGGAAGGCGCGGATGCCGTAGTCGAGCAGCGCCGGTACGTGCGTCGGCTTGAGCCCGCCGCCGGCCAGGATGATCGAGCCGTCACCCGCCTCGGCGCGCGCCTTCAGCACCGGCAGCCCCTCCCCTACGCCGTTGGGCGAGCCCGAAGTGAGCACGGTGGCGAGGTTGGGCAGCAGCCGCACGGCCCGCCAGGACGCCTGCACATCCGCCGCGTGGTCGACGGCCCGGTGGAACGTCCAGGGCAGCGGCGAGACGGCGTGGATGAGCGCCTCCGTGGCCGCGAGATCGACCTTCCCCGAGCCGTCGAGGAACCCGAACACGAACCCCGCCGCCCCTGCCTGCGCCAGCGCCTTGGCGTCCCGGCTCAGGCGCTCGAGCACGTCGGAGTCGGCGGTGAAGTGGGCGTCGCAGCGGAGCATGACCATCTGAGGAAGCGGGCACTCGGCGGCGATCGCGGCGACCGTCTCCGGTGACGGGGTCAACCCGTCGGCCGCCATGTCGGCGACGACCTCCAGCCGGTCGGCTCCACCCTGTTCAGCGGCCACGGCGTCGCGCACGTTCAGCGCGATGACCTCTAGCAGCGATCCGGTCATGGAGGAGAGGTTATATGGTGCTCTGCACCATTCCGCCGCAGATCACGGCAAATTGTCCCGCCGCACGGGCGCACGGCACACGGGCGCATGGCGCGAGAGGCCCGTCGCATGCGGCCCCTGGCCCCGTGATGTTGGGGGCGGGGTCGGTGGCCGCATGCGCCGGGAGCCCGGCCGGGTCGGGCCCTGGCCGGGCATGGGGGCGTCAGGCGGTGATCAGTTCGGCCATCGTGAGGTCGCGGAAGGCCGTGGTGAACAGGTCTTCCGAGGCCCGTTCAAAAAGGGCCCCCGAGGCGCGGTGGGGAAGGTCCACCGTGCGGACGTGACGGAAACCGTGGAGGCGGTAGTACTCCTGGAGCCGCCGGTTCCCCTTGGAGCAGTCCAGCCGCAGCCAGGGCAGCCCGGCCGCGTGGGCCGAGGCGCCGGCCCAGTCCAGGAGGGCGTCGCCGAGGCCGCTGCCGGACCAGGGGCGGGCCACGGCGAGCTTGTGGACGTAAAGGGCCGCCCCGGGGTCGTCGTCCAGTGTCCAGAACTCCGGATCCGCGTGGCCGTCGAGGGCTATGGTGGCCACCGGCGGGGCCGATTCGTCGGGGTCGAGGTATCTGAGCTCGTCGTCGAGCAGGAACAGCACCCGCTCCTCAATGAGCGGCTCGATCCGCTCAGGGCCGAAGCCCCCGCGCGGCCACTGCCGCACTCCTTGCGTGTAGAGCCACTCGGCGGTGTCCGCGAGCAGGGTGAGTACGCCGGGAAGGTCCTCAGGCTCGGCTCTCCGGAGAGCGAGCGGGTGAAGCAGGGTGTTTGTGTGCATAATACAACTCCCGTTGCGTTGGGTGCGCGCGTAAACACAGAGCGTGATGACGCAATGTCGCGCAGGCCCGAAATGGGGCCTCAACCCGATATATATGGATAAATGGCGATTTAGGGGAGTATGCACGACTCCCCATGGCCAGCGAGGCGGCTATTTCTCGCTGCGCCCGGCCGGCTGAATCACCCCTTCACCCCGAGCCCGTTAGCGGCGGTCGAGCTCGTACCTGATCAGATGTTTGTCGGCGGGCAGCACCGACACCGCGACACGTACCGGCATGTCCGCCGCGTCGAATCCGACGCGGACGTAGACCATGACGGGCGTGCCGAGCTCTAGTTGGAGGCGCTCGGCCTCCTCCTGGTTGGGCATGCGGGCCCAGATGTCGTCCACGACGCGCACCTGTGCGTGGCCCAGTTCCTCCAATACCCGGTTCGCCCCTCGCCCGATGTCCCCGGGCCTGGCGATCTCGGAGTCTGCGACGAGATCACGCGGGAAGTAGGAATCGTTGGTGTTGTACGGCTGCCCGTCCACGAAACGCAGACGGCGTCTCACCACCGCCAATTCCCCATCCGCCAGCTCCAGCCTGCTGGCGATCTCCTCGACGGGAGACACCGTCAGCACCTCGATGTACTGACTCGGCGCGCGGCCTTCTTGCGCAACGGCGTAGGCGAAGGCTTCCCGCAGTTCGCCTGAAGGTTGCGGCTCCAGCTCCCGCTGCGGATAGATCAGCAGCGGTCTGCGATCCCTGACCACCGTCCCGCGCCGCGGCGTGCGCGTGACGAGCCCCTCATTGACGAGCTCTCCCAGGGCCAGCCTTACGGTGTTCCTGCTCACCCCATGGTCTTCCATGAGCTGCGCCTCGGTCGGTAGCTGTGCCCCCGGGCCGAGGACACCCGAGTAGATGGCTCGACGCAATTCCGCAGCCACCTGCTGATACAGCACCGACCTTGCCACTTTCACCCCTTTTGTTCCAACAATTTAGACGATCTGGTTCTAGCAGGCCACAACCCCTTGACCGAACCCCCTCCAGCGGCCCATCATCCATTCGTTGGTACAAATCCATCTAAAGGCCGGTGAGGGGGTGAAGGCCAGTGTTGCCGGTCCGCACGGGTACGCCGTACCTGCCCTGGCATGACCCTTGTGAAGCAACACGTTTACTGCGTTACGTGTTGCCTCGCGCGGGATTCACCCACACCTACCAGAGCAACGGCGCATCCGAGCAATCGGTGTTGACTGAGCTGACCGTGTGGTGCGACGACGGATCCTTTGTCTGGAACGAGGAGGGTGGCGCCCCCGTCACGCACCCCATCGATGACCCGGTCGGTGCAGCTCGACGCATCGCCGCACGTTACCGGCACCAGGAGCTTTCACACTCCCCCATCGACTCCGTGCGCGATTCAACGGTCTAGGACTCCATCCCTCGCCGGAGTCCTGGCGCCGCCGCTCACGGGGCAGGAAGCGCGTCCTGGCGGGTCCCCCACGCCCGCCAGGGCGCGCTATCCTCCGCGGGGAACCCGATGGCGCGCCGCTCTTCCCGATCCAGGGGACCGCGCCGCTTCCTTGCGATGACCAGGCGGACCGCGCGCCCCCGCCGCCCGCTTTCCCGCCATGACGGACAGTGCCCAGCGGGCACGGCCGGCCCCACCTTCCGACCATGGCCGGGCCCTGTCCAGGGGGACGCTCCTCAGGCGCGCACGGCACGACCGGCCGAGTGACCGGCGGACAGGCATGATCGTGACCCGCGACCTCCGGGCCATGCCTGTCACCGAGTCCGAACCAGTCATCGCTTGCCGCCAAGTCCGAGCCGTCCGCGTTGACGCCTACTGCCACATCATCAACCCTCGGAGCCCAACCAGGGGGCCGCTTCGTGATGGTGGGACTGGTGGGATTTTCCGGTACCAATCCAATTTCCGGACCAAGGTCAACTAGCGGGAGGATGTACGCCGGGCCGGATGAGTATCCAGATTCCCGCCATCCTCCGCAGGCTCCCAGTCCACCAGCGTCAGCTCCTCGTCGATCCGGCGGTAGGCGGCCCGGACCCGCTCGCCGGGCTCCGGGGGCCGATCGCCGCGCCAGTTCCCGTACACGAAGCACCCCGGCACCGCCGCCAGCCTGACCATCACCACCACGTACGGCTCCGCCAACCCCGGCATGAACGGCTGATGGTTGACGATCCAGCTCTCCACGACTCCCTCGGGCTCCACCTCCCGCCAGTGCCACGCCTCCGTCCGGCACGCGGGGCAGAAGGCCCGCGCCGGGAAGCGCGCCGCTCCGCAGCCGTCGCACTCCTGCACGGCGAACTCCCGCCTGCCGACACGCTCCCACCACTGCCTCGAGTCCCGGTCGAACGCGGGCCGGTACGCCGTCATCACGGCCTCCTCAGGATCAGGGCGGAGGTGGCCGGGAGGATGTAGCCGGGCTGGGCGGTGGAGAGCGCGACCTCGGCGCCCACCACCTGGCGGTCCCCGGCGTCGCCCCTGAGCTGGGAGACCGCCTCGGCGATGTGGTTCATGCCGTGGACGTAACCCTCCGACAGGAAGCCCCCGTGCGTGTTGACCGGGAGCGGGCCGTCCAGTGCGGTCGCGCCGGAGGCCACGTACGGGCCGCCCTCGCCCTTGCCGCAGAACCCGTAGTCCTCGAGCTGGACGACCACCGAGTACGTGAAGCAGTCGTACAGCTCGGCCACGTCGATGTCGCCCGGCCCGAGCCCGGCCTGCGCGTAGAGGCGCGGGGCCAGGGCGGCGGCCGCCGTCACCGTGGGGTCGGCGGACGGGTCCGACAGGTGTGTGGTGCCGCCACCCCAGGCGGCGGCCGAGACCAGCACCGGAGTGCGGCGGAGCGAGCGGGCGCGTTCGGCCGTGGTGACGACCACGGCGCAGGCGCCGTCCGTCTCCAGGCAGCAGTCCAGCAGCCGGAACGGCTCCGCGATCCACCTGCTCGCCAGATAGTCGTCCAGCGTGATCGGGGTACGCATCAACGCCCGGGGGTTCTTGGCGGCGTTGGCGCGCTGGGTGACCGCCAGTTGCCCGAAGTGCTCGGCTTTCGTCCCATATTTCGACATGTGGGCTCTGGCGTACATGGCGTACTGCTGCGGCGGCGCCACATACCCGTACGGAGCCTGGTACTGCACCTCAGGACTCACCGGAACGCCCCGGCCCGTGCCGCCCATGCGGAACTCCGAGCGGGCGTTGATGGCCCGGTAGCAGACGACCGTCTCGGCCATCCCCGCCGCCACCGCGAGCGCCGCCTGACCGACGACCGCATGCGACACGCTCCCGCCGCCGAACTGGTCCAGGTGCCAGGCGAGGTCCGTCAGGCCCAGCGCCGGCCCGACCAGCGTGGGCGCGGCCGAGTCCCCCACGCGGTGCGTGGCCAGCCCGTCCACGTCGTCCACCGAGAGCCCCGCGTCCTCCACCGCGGCCAGCACGGCACGACAGGCCAGGGTGAGCGTGCTGACGCCCGAGTCCTTGGTGAACGGGGTGTAACCCACCCCGGCTATGGCGGTGCGGTCCCGGAAGTCAAGCAAGCGCTTGGACACATTCGTCACACTAAGCCGGACATTTCTCCCATGTCAACGCGCCTTACCCCACGCGACATGCGAACTTGACATGGTTTCGCCGCTTCACCTACCGTCCAAGCAAGCGCTTGGTAAGATAGGGCGCAGCCGGTGGACTAGGAGGCGGACCATGAGCACACACGCTGCCCGGCTCGTGGCGCCGGACGGCTGTCGCGGCCTTCCGACGCCCCAGCAGCGCAGAAATCGCAATGGAGCCGCCATGCCGACCGGCCCTTCCTATCAAAGCGCGAACGGCCACCTCGACAGCCGCCTCTTCCGGCAGGTGCTCGGCAGGTTCGCGACCGGCGTGGTGGCGATCACGGCGGTGGACCCGGCGAGCGGGCAGCCGTGCGGGCTGGCGGCCAACTCCTTCACCTCCGTCTCACTCACGCCGCCTCTCGTGGCGTTCTGCGTGGCGTACACGAGCACGAGCTGGCCCAGGGTGCGCGGCGCGAAGGTCGTCACCGTCAACGTGCTGGCCGAGCACCAGCAGGACGTGTGCGCCCAGATGGCGACCAAGGGCGGCGACAAGTTCGCGGGCCTGGAGTGGACCGGCTCCCCCGGCGGCAACCCGGTGCTCGAAGGCGCGCTGGCCTGGATGGACTGCGTGGTCGAGGCCGAGCACCCGGCCGGTGACCACGTGATCGTGGTGGCCAGGGTGCTCCAGCTCGACACGCACGCCGAAGGCGGCCCGCTGGTGTTCTTCCGCGGCGGGTACGGCGGCTTCGTTGAGCCTGCCTGACCCGGCGGGGCTCCGCGAGGAGGCCAGGGCCTGGCTGGAGGAGGCGCTGAGCGGCGAGTTCGCCCACGCCAGGGGGCTCGGCGGGCCGGGGCGCGAGCACGAGGGCCACGAGCTGCGCCAGGCGTGGGAGCGCCATCTCGGCAAGGCCGGCTGGACCTGCCTGGGCTGGCCCGAGCGGTACGGCGGCCGCGCCGCCTCCCTGGAGGACCAGGTGGCCTTCTACGAGGAGTACGCCAGGGCCGACGCCCCCGCCAGGGTGGGCCACATCGGCGAGGGGCTGATCGGCCCGACCATCCTCGAATTCGGCACCGACGAGCAGAAGGACCGCTTCCTACCGCCCATCCAGCGTGGCGAGGAGCTGTGGTGCCAGGGCTACTCCGAGCCCGAGGCCGGCTCCGACCTCGCCAACGTCCAGACGAAGGCACACCTCGAAGGCGGCGAATGGGTCATCACCGGCCAGAAGGTGTGGACCTCGCTGGCGCACGTGGCCGACTGGTGCTTCGTGCTCTGCCGCACGGAGCCGGGCTCGCAGCGGCATCGAGGCCTGTCGTACCTGCTCGTCCCCATGGAGCAGCCCGGCGTCGTCGTACGGCCGATCGTGCAGCTGACCGGGACATCCGAGTTCAACGAGGTCTTCTTCGACGGCGCGCGCACGGCTGCGGGGAACATCCTGGGGGCACCGGGCGACGGCTGGCGGGTCGCGATGGCCACGCTCGGCCACGAGCGGGGGGCCTCGACGCTCGGGCAGCAGATCGGGTTCAGGCGCGAGCTGGCCAAGGTGATCGAGACGGCCCGGAGCACCGGCGCCATCGACGATCCCGTGCTGCGCGACCGGCTCGTCCGGTCGTGGCTGGAGCTGGAGGTCATGCGGCTCAACGCGCTCAGGATGCTGCGCCCCGACCCGGGTCCCGAGGCGTCGCCCGAGGTGTCGATCGCCAAGCTCTACTGGTCGGAGTGGCACCGGAGGCTGGGCGAGCTGGCGCAGGCCGTGCAGGGCAGAGCCGGGCTGGTGGCCAGGACCGAAGAGGGCGAGCTCAACGAGCTGCAGCGGCTCTACCTGTTCAGCCGCGCGGACACGATCTATGCCGGATCCAGCGAGATCCAGCGGAACATCATCGCCGAGCGCACCCTGGGACTCCCCCGCTGATTGGAGCACGATGCCTCCTCCCTACCCGAAGGCGCATGGACTGCTCGACGGCAAGGTGACGCTCGTGACGGCCGCCGCCGGAGCGGGCATCGGCTACGCGACCGCGCGGCGCTGCGCCGAGGAGGGCGCGACGATCGTCCTGTCGGACCGGCACGAGCGCCGCCTGTCGGAGGCCGCCGACGCGCTGACCGAGCTCACCGGCGTCAAGCCGCTCGCCGTGCCGTGCGACGTGACGTCGGAGCCGCAGGTGCTGGCGCTGTTCGACGCGGTGGTGGAGGCGCACGGCAGGCTCGACGTGGTCGTCAACAACGCCGGTCTGGGCGGTACGGCCCCGCTGGCCGAGATGTCCGACGACCAGTGGCACGCGGTCATCGACGTCACCCTGAACGGCACCATGCGCTGCACCAGGGCGGCACTCAGGCAGATGATCGCCCAGGGCTCCGGCGTCATCGTGAACAACGCCTCCGTGATCGGCTGGCGGGCCCAGCGGGGCCAGTCACACTACGCGGCCGCCAAGGCCGGCGTGATGGCGCTGACCAGGTGCGTGGCGCTGGAGGCCGCCGAGCACGGCGTACGGGTCAACGCGGTGGCACCCTCGCTGGCGGTGCACCCGTTCCTGGCGAAGGTGACCAGTGAGGAGCTGCTGGCGGAGCTGGCGGCCAAGGAGGCGTTCGGGCGGTCGGCCGAGCCGTGGGAGGTGGCGAATGTCATCGTCTTCCTGGCCAGCGACTACTCCTCGTACATGACGGGAGAGGTGGTCTCGGTCTCCTCGCAGCACCCCTGACCAGGCCCTGTCAGGGAAAGACCGGGGTAGGCGGCAAGGGGGATCGGGATCTAGGGTCCGGGGTATGGGCGAACGCTCCTCCTTCCTGCTCGATGTCCTCATGGCAGAGTTCGGCGAGTCAATCCAGCGAGACCCCGCCGCTTTCAGGCGGAAATTTCGGAAAATGGCGGCTTCTCCCTTCGCCTTCTACCGGGGCAGCGCCTGCCTGTTCTACGCCGACATGACCGGCACGTACGTGGACGGGTCCTACCTTGACGAGCCGACCAGCCGGGTCTGGATCCACGGCGACCTCCACGCGGAGAACTTCGGCACGTACATGAACGCCTCCGGCGTCCTGGTCTTCAACGTCAACGACTTCGACGAGGCGTACGTGGGCCCGTACGTCTGGGACCTCAAGCGCTTCGCCGCCAGCGTGGCGCTCCTCGGGTACGCCAAGGCGCTGTCCGACGACGCGATCAGCGTGCTCGTGACCGACTTCGCCGGCGCGTACCTGGTCGAGCTGGCCGCCATCGCGGCCGGCGGGGACGACGCGATCGGCTCGCTCACGCTGGACACCACGACCGGCGTGCTGCACCGGGTCCTGCAGACGGCGCGGCTCAGCACGCGGGTGGCGCTGCTGGACGTCGAGACCGCGATCGACGGCTACGACCGGCGGTTCGCGCTCATGGAGGGCCGGGAGAGCGTGGACGCGGCGACCAGGAAGGCCGTGCTGGCCGCGTTCCGCGACTATCTGACCACGTTGCCGGGGCAGAGCGACGGCGTCGAGCACGTCATCAAGGACGTGGCGCTGCGCAAGGGCGTGGGCATCGGATCGGCGGGGCTGCCCTCGTACAACCTGCTGCTCGAAGGGCGCTCGCAGGCGCTGGAGAACGACGTCATCCTCTACATGAAGCAGGCCGCGGTGCCCGCGGTGGCACGGTACGTCACCGACGAGAAGGTGGCCTCCTACTTCCTGCACCAGGGACATCGCACGGCGGAGTCGCAGCGGGCCCTGCAGGCGTACGCCGATCCGTGGCTCGGCTACACGACGCTGAACGGGGTGGGCCAGCTCGTGGCCGAGGTCTCGCCGTACTCCGCCGACCTCGACTGGGACGACGTCAACGAGCCGGAGGAGCTCCGCTCGATCATGCAGGACCTGGGGCGGGCGGTGGCGCGCATGCACTCGGTGGCCGATGACGAGTCCAGCCATGACCTCGTCGACTTCTCGACGGAGGAGGCGATCGTGGCGGTGATCGGTGACGACAAGCCCGGATTTATCGGGATGCTGGTGGATTTTGCCCACCGGTATGGGGCACAGGCCCGGGAAGACCATCAAAGGTTCGTCGACCTGTTCCGCAACGGCCGCCTCCCTGGCGTCTGACCCCCAGGTGCTTGACGCTGCGACCGCGCGGGCGGGAGGAGGGGCGTCGTGCGACATCTGATCGGGCTGCTGCTGGGGACGGAGGAGGACTGGCCGTCGGCGTTCGAGACCGTGCTGCGGCGGCTCGGCCCGATCAAGGGGGTGGGCGAGTTCGACGTGGAGCGCATCACGATCGAGCCGTTCGACCTGCGCGCCAAGCCGCGTCACCAGCTGGTGATCGACCGGCTGGCGTACTGGTACTACCACCCGCGCGAGTGGCTCAAGAAGATCTCCATGATGGACGACGTCTACCTGCTGAACAGCCCGTTCACGTTCCAGTCGATGGAGAAGCACACGGCGTACTGCGCGATGATGCGGCTCGGGCTCAAGGTCCCGGAGACGGCGCTCGTGCCGTACAAGAACCCGCTCGACAACACGCGGTACGCCTACACCGCGGCCCGCTACAACAAGCCCTTCGACCTGGACGAGGTGGCGGAGCGGGTCGGCTACCCGCTCTTCATGAAGCCGTACGACGGCGGGGCCTGGCGCGGCGTGTCGCTGGTGCGCGACCGGGACGAGCTGCACCGGGCCTACGACCAGAGCGGCGAGATGCTCATGCACCTCCAGCAGGCCATCCAGGGGTACGACGCGTTCGCCAGGTCGCTGTCGATCGGGGCGGAGACGATGGTGATGCGGTTCAGGCCCGATGAGCCGATGCACGCCCGCTACGCCGTGGACCACGAGTTCCTGTCGCCGTCCGTGGGCGAGGAGGTGGTGACCATCGGCAAGCTCGTGAACGCGTTCTTCCGGTGGGAGTTCAACTCCTGCGAGACCCTGGTCAAGGGCTCGGACGTGCACCCCATCGACTACGCCAACGCCTGCCCCGACGTGGCGCTGACCAGCCTGCACTACTACTTCCCCTGGGCGATCAAGACGCTGGTGAAGTGGAGCGTGTTCTGCGTGGCCACCCGGCGCAGGCCGCGGATCGACCTGGAGACGCACGACTACTTCGCCGTCGAGGGGACGTACGAGGAGCGGCTGGCCGAGTACCGGCGGCTGGCGGACAAGTACTTCGAGACCGACCGCTACCACGAGTTCTGCCAGGAGCACCTGGCGCACATCGACGAGGTGGTGCTGGAGTGGGTGGCCGGGGCCGAGTTCGACCGGTTACTGGTGGACACCGTGACCGCCACGTACCCGGCCCACGAGCGCGACCGCTTCGTCGAGCACTTCCGCGGGCTGCTGCGGCTCTGGGTGAAGGAGTCCTAGAGCAGCTCGCGCAGCGCCGTGGCGAGGTTGGCCGCCGCGCGCGGCTCATAGCGCAGGAAGAGGTACGGCTCCGTCAGCTCCACCTCGATGACGGCGGGCTCGCCGCCGGGTAGCCGGACCAGGTCGATCCTGGCGTAGAGCAGGGGCTGGGGTACGGCGGTGAGCACCTTCTCCGCGAGATCGACCTGGTCCGGGGCTGGTGTGCGGAGCTGTGCCCGCGCGTTGTCGTCGTACGTCATCCCCGGTGCCAGCATGGGCAGGCGGCGTACGGCGTGGCTGAAACGGCCGTTGAAGTAGAGCAGCGAGGTCTCGCCCTCCGACTCCACCATGTCGAGGTACGGCTGCACCATCGGGGTGCGCCCGTCGGCCTCCAGCGCCGCGGCCAGCGCCCTGGCCTGGTCGCAGTCGGCCGTCCTGGTGGTGTCGCGGGCACCGGCGGAGATCGCCGGCTTGACCACGTACTCCGGCCAGTCCGGCAGCCCCTCCGACGACCAGTGCGTCGGCACGGTCGGCACCCCGAGCTCCCGCAGGTAGGTCTTGTCGGTGTTGGTCTCGAGGACCGAGGACGGGTTGAGCAGCCTGGTGACGGACTCCACGCGGCGCGTCCACGCCAGGAACTCCTCCCGCCTGAGGATGTAGTCCCAGACCGATCGGACGACCACGGCGTCGTACGCGCTCCAGTCGACGGCGGCATCGTCCCAGCGCTCGACGCGCCCGTCGATGCCCGCTTCCCGCCAGGCCGACAGGGCGAGGTCGCGCTCGTCGTCGCCGCCCTCGGGGTCCTCAAACGTTACATATGCACAAATAGCCATCCAGGGATGCTATTACGGCGCGAGCCAGGCCTTTTCCGGCCCGGCTCGCGTCGCTGCGCCTCCCACCGGGCTACCGGACTACCGGATGTCGTGGACGGTCACGGTGCCGCGGTTGGCGGCGGTCGCGGCGTTGCCGTTGACATTGTTGAGGCTGGTGGCGGTGGTGCCGCTCCGGTTGCTGCTGACCACGTTGCCGAAGTTGTTGCCCGACTGCGACGAACTCCGGTTGGAGCTGGTGTTTCCGGCGTTGACGTCCGCGTACGCCGGTGCCGACAGCAGCGCCACACCTGTGGCCGCCGCGGCGATAAGACCGGTCACGCAGAGCTTCTTCATCATGTTGGTCGTTGTCCTCTCGGATCGTCTTGGCTTTCGGACGTCAGCCGGTCAGTAGAAGATGTAGGTCACCGTGACCCCACCGTCGGTGGCGGTCGGGGCGATGCCGTTGATGTTGTTGACATTGGTGGAGCCGCCCCCGGCGCGGTTGACGGCGGTGACGTCGCCGAAGTTGTTCCCGGACTGGGACGAGCCGCTGTTGTCGCTCCAGTTGCCGTACCAGCTGTCGCTGCTCCAGGCGTCGTCGGCGTGAGCGGGGGGAGCCGACAGTGCGCCGCCGACGGCCGCTCCCACCACGGCCACGACGGCGCACACTCTTCTGATCACTTCTGCTCCTTCCTTGACCGGAGGAGATCAAGGCCAGTGCGAGCATATAACTGTGCGTTGCCGTTAGGTGGCAATACGTTACCAGAATATTGTTCAATCAATTCGCTGACAGGAGGTGTCAGTTACCCCGGCCTACCGTCCATCGCGTGATCTATGACCTGCGGCAGTACACCCTGCTTCCCGGACGACGGGACACGCTGATCGAGCTGTTCGAGCGCGAATTCGTCGAGACGCAGGAGGCGGTGGGCATGCGCGTCCACGGCACCTTCCGCGTCGAGGGCGCGCCCGACCGGTTCGTCTGGCTGCGCTCCTACCCCTCCATGCCCGCGCGACAGGCGTCCCTGGAGGCCTTCTACGACGGGCCGGTGTGGGAGGCCCACCGCGACGCCGCCAGGGACACCATGAAGGACACCGACGACGTGCTGCTCCTGCACTCCGTGGGGGCTGAGCTGCCTGAATGGGAGCGCCCTGCCATCGGGGCCACCGAGCTGCCGTCGTCGCTGTACGCCGCCACGATCTACCACGTCGAGGACGGCTTCTCCGCGTTCTTCGCCCGCGAGGTCGCGCCCGTCCTGGTCGAGGCGGGGGTGCCGCCGATCGCCTGCCTGGAGACCGAGCACTCGGAGAACAACTTCCCCCGGCACCCGATCCGGACCGGGGAGAACGTGTTCGTGTGGTTCGCCCGCTTCGAGGGCGCCGAGGACGAGCGGGAGGTGGAGCTGCCCATGCTGAAGCCCCGCCTGACGGCCGCTCCCGAGCGCATCCTGCTGCGGCCCACCGCTCGCTCGGCCATGCGCTGACCGTCAGGTCCCGTAGACAGGTTCGGGGGGCGGGGCGGAGGCGAGGAGGGTGGTGACCGCGTCACCGACGCGCGCCGGGTCCCAGCGCCCGTCCCCGTCCACCCTGGGACCGTGCCGCCAGCCCGTGGCCAGGGCGATCGTCCCGCCCTCCACCTCGAACACCCGCCCCGTCACCAGGCCGGACCCCGCGGACCCGAGCCAGACGACGAGCGGGGAGACGTTCGCCGGGTCCATGGGGTCGAAGCCGGACTCCGGCCTGGCCATGGTGGCGGCGAACACCTCCTCGGTCATCCGGGTACGCGCGGCGGGCGCGATGGCGTTCACCGTCACGCCGTACCTCGCCAGCTCGGCGGCGGCCACCTGCGTCAGCGCGGCGATCCCCGCCTTGGCGGCCGAGTAGTTGGCCTGGCCGACGCTGCCCAGCAGGCCCGCTCCGGACGAGGTGTTGATCACTCGGCCCTCGACGCGCTCGCCTGCCTTGGACCTCTCCCGCCAGTGCGCCGCCGCGTGGCGCAGCGGCAGGAAGTGGCCCTTGAGGTGGACGCGTACGACGTCGTCCCAGTCCTGCTCGGTCATGGAGACGAGCATCCTGTCCCTGAGGAAGCCCGCGTTGTTCACCAGGACGTCGAGGCGGCCGTACGCGCTGACGGCGGTCTTGACCAACCGGGCCGCGCCGCCCCAGTCGGACACGTCGTCGCTGTTGGCCACCGCCTGGCCGCCGAGGGCGCGGATCTCCTCGACCACCTCCAGCGCGGGGCCGCCCGACCTGCCCTGGCCGTCCCTGGCTGTGCCGAGGTCGTTCACCACGACGCGGGCGCCCTGCCTGGCGAACTCCAGCGCGTGTTCCCTCCCGATGCCCCGACCGGCACCCGTCACGACCACCACGCGGCCGGCACAGATTCCCACACAGACCTCCCAGAAGGATCATGCAGAGATATCAGGAAACGTCGCTGGAGGCCAGGTGCCGCCAGGCGGGGATCTCGCCGCCGCCGTCCACCCGTACCTCCGCGCCCGTGACGTAGCCGGGCGCGGCCAGCCACAGGCACGCGGCGGCCACGTCGGCGGGCGTCGCCATCCGGCCCGCGGGGATGGCCGCCCCCATCCCGTCGTCGCGCCCGCCGTAGTGGGAGGAGGCGTGCTCCGTGGCGGCGAGGCCGACGACGACCGTGTTGACGCGTACCTGCGGGGCCCATTCCGCGGCCAGGCAGCGGGCCAGGTGGTGCAGCCCCGCCTTGGCGGCGCCGTACGCGGAGGTGCCGGGCGAGGGGCGCGCGCCGCCGGCGCTGCCGATCATCACGACCGCCCCGCCGGCGGCGGCGAGCAGCGGGTACGCCTGCTGCGAGACCAGCAGCGGGGCCGTGAGGTTGAGCTCGATGACGCGGGCGTGCAGGCGCGGCGAGGTGCCCTCCAGCGGCGCGTACGGCGAGCCGCCCGCGTTGTTGACCACCACGTCGAGCCGGTCGAACCCGGAGATCAGCCGCTCGACGTCGTCGGGCACGCGCACGTCCGCCCGCACGAACCGGAGCCCCGGGAGAGGGGCGGCGGGATCGCGCCTGGCGCAGACCGTCACCTCGGCGCCCGCTTCGCGGAAGGCGCAGGCGATCCCGGCGCCGATGCCCTGGGTGCCGCCCGTCACCAGGACGGCCTTGCCCGTGTAGTCGTAAGTCACGGTCACGGGTGCTACCGTACCAAGCAAGCGTTAGGTGCAACCAGACGGGAGCGGGGATGGGAATCACCCTGCGGGCCGGGCCGATCGCCGAGATCGTGGTGAACGTGCCGCCGGTGAACGCGTTGAGCGTGCGGGGCTGGGAGGAGCTGGCGGAGACCGTCCGGCGGGCCGGGGACGATCCGGAGACCAGGGTGGTGGTGCTGCGGGCCGAGGGACGCGGGTTCAACGCCGGGGTCGACATCAAGGAGCTGCGGGACGCCGAGGGTCACCAGGCGCTGGTCGGGGTCAACCGGGCGTGTTACGCGGCCTTCGCGGCGGTCTACGAGTGCGCGGTGCCGGTGATCGCGGCGGTGCACGGCTTCTGCCTGGGCGGCGGCGTCGGCCTGGCGGGGAACGCCGACATCGTGGTGGCGAGCGACGACGCCTACTTCGGGCTGCCCGAGGTGGACAGGGGCGCGCTGGGCGCGGCCACGCACCTGGCCAGGCTGGTGCCGCAGCACCTGATGCGGACCATGGTCTACACGTGCAGGAACGTGACGGCCGCCGAGCTGCACGCGTTCGGGTCGGTGCTGGAGGTGGTGCCACGCGACAAGCTGCGCGACGCGGCGCTGGAGGTGGCGGGGCAGATCGCCGCGAAGGATCCGTACGTGATCCGCTGCGCCAAGGAGTCGCTCAACGGCATCGACCCCGTGGACGTCAAACGCAGCTACCGCTTCGAGCAGGGCTTCACCTTCGAGCTGAACCTGACGGGCGCCGGAGACCGGCACAGGGAGCGATTCACGTGACCAAGCTGATGTCGGCCGAGGAGGTCGCGAGCGGGATCGAGAGCGGGATGACGGTCGGGATCGGCGGCTGGGGCTCGCGCCGCAAGCCGATGGCCCTCGTACGCGCCCTCCTCCGCTCCCCCGCCGACGACCTCACGATCGTCTCGTACGGCGGCCCGGACGTGGGCATGCTGTGCGCGGCGAAGAAGGTCCGCAGGGTGGTGGCCCCTTTCGTCACGCTCGATTCCATCCCCTTGGAGCCTCATTTCCGGCGGGCCAGGCAGGCCGGGGAGATCGAGTTCGTGGAGTACGACGAGGGGATGTTCATGTTCGGGCTGCTGGCGGGGGCGCACCGGCTGCCGTTCCTGCCGACGCGGGCCGGGCTCGGGTCGGACGTGCTGCGGGTCAACCCCGGGCTGCGGACGGTCCGGTCACCGTACGCGGACGGGGAGGAGCTGGTCGCGGTGCCCGCGCTGGCCATGGACGTGGCCCTGGTCCACCTGAACCGGGCCGACTCCCGGGGCAACGCTCAATACCTGGGCCCCGACCCGTACTTCGACGACCTCTACGCCAAGGCCGCGCGGCGGTGTTACGTGTCGTGCGAGCGGGTGGTGGAGGACCTCATGAAGGAAGGGCCCGTGCAGTCGTTGCTGATCAGCCGCTCGATGGTGGCGGGGGTGGTGGAGGCGCCCGGCGGGGCGGGGTTCACCTCGTGCGAGCCCGACTACGGGCGGGACGAGGCGCTCCAGCGGCGTTACGTGGAGACGCCTTGGGAGGAGTTCGATGAGCAGCAGGGCTGACGTGTGCGTGGTGGCGTGCGCGGAGGCGTTCAGGGGCGACGGGGAGATCCTCGCGGCGGGGATCGGCGGGGCGGTCACGGTGCTGGCGGCGCGGCTGGCGCGGCTGACGTTCGAGCCGGAGCTGCTCACGCACGACGGCGCCTGCCTGCTCACCGGCGACGTGCCCACCCTGGGCGAGGCGCCCGGGGTGGTGGAGGGGTGGCTGCCGTTCCGCGAGCACCTGTGGCTGGTGCTGAACGGGCGGCGGCACGTCATGCTCGGGGCCAGCCAGATCGACCGGTACGGCAACACGAACATCTCGTGCATCGGCGACTGGTCGCGCCCCAAGGCACAGCTGCTGGGCGTGCGCGGCGCGCCGGGGAACACGCGCTGCGATCCGACCAGCTACTGGATCCCCCGGCACTCCCCCCGGGTGTTCGTGCCCTCGGTGGACCTGGTCAGCGGCGTCGGGACGGACCGGGGCGCCTTCGACCTGCGCCGGGTGGTGACGAACCTGGCCGTCCTGGACTTCCGCGGCCCCGGCGGGACCATGCGGCTGGTGTCGGTGCATCCCGGGGTGAGTGTGGCCGACGTGGTGGCGGCGACCGGCTTCGAGCTGCACATCCCCGCGAAGGTCAGCCGGACGCGCGGGCCGACCGTCGAGGAGCTCGACGTCCTGGACCGCCTCGACCCCGAGCGGACCCGCGACCGCGAGGTGGCGGCGTGAGGACCGCGCTGACCGATCTGGTCGGATGCCGCCACCCGATCGTGCAGACCGGCATGGGGTACGTCGCCGGGGCCCGGCTGGCGGCGGCCACCTCGCAGGCGGGCGGTCTGGGCGTGATCGGCGCCGCGACGATGTCCGTGGCCGAGATGACCGCGGCGATCAGGCGGGTCAAGGAGCGCACGGACGCGCCTTTCGGGGTGAACATCCGTTCCGACGCCGACGACGCCGGGGCGCGGATCGAGGTGCTGATCAGGGAGGGCGTGCGGGTGGCGTCGTTCGCGATGGCGCCCGAGCGCGACCTGATCGCCCGGCTCAAGGACGCGGGCGTGGTCACGATCCCGTCGGTGGGGGCCCGCCGGCACGCGGAGAAGGTGGCGGGCTGGGGCGTCGACGCGCTGATCGTCCAGGGCGGCGAGGGCGGCGGCCACACCGGGCCCGTCGCCACCACCTTGCTGCTGCCCCAGGTCGTGGACGCGGTGGACATCCCGGTCATCGCGGCCGGGGGCTTCTTCGACGGGCGGGGGCTGGTGGCGGCCCTGGCGTACGGGGCGTGCGGGATCGCCATGGGGACCAGGTTCCTGCTGACGAGCGACTCCCCCGTGCCCGACGAGGTGAAGAAGCTGTACTTGGCCACGCGGGAGACGGTGGTCACGACCAGGGTGGACGGGGTGCCGCACCGGGTGCTCCTGACGCCTTTCGTGGCGTCACTGGAGCGGTCACGCCTGATCAGGGCGGTGCTGAACGGGGCCCGCTTCAAACGCCTGTCGGGCCTTTCCTGGGCGGAGATGCTCAGGGAGGGCAGGCGGATGCGGCAGGCCAGGGACCTGACGTGGGCCCAGGTGCTGCAGGCGGCCAACACGCCCGTGCTGCTGCGGGCCGCCATGGTGGAGGGACGGGCTGATCTCGGGGTGATGGCGTCGGGCCAGGTGGTGGGCGTGATCGACGATCTGCCGTCATGCCGGGAGCTGATCGACCGCATCATGGCCGAGGCCGAGAGCTCCCTCTCCCACCTGACCCGGGCACTTACGTCGCCAACGCTTCCTGACCGCTCCGGCGGCGGGTGAGCGCCGCGCCGGCGGCGAAGGCCAGGGCCGCGCAGCCGAGCTGGGCGAGGGCCGTGGAGGTGGGGATCCACAGCAGGTCCCCAAGGTCGCCGAGGGCGGCCGCGGGCAGGAACAGCACCAGCGCCGCCCGCCGCCCCACCGCCGACCGGCACGCGTACCCGGCGGCCAGGGAGACCACGACGAGCCAGGGCACCGGTTTCCAGACCACGACGTCCTGATGGGCGATCACGTCCACCCAGCGCACGAGGGCCTTGCTGGCGGTCAGCCCCGCCAGCGCGAGCGGCGCCCAGAGCAGCAAGGTGCGCCGGGGGACGGCCGCGAGGGCGCGGTGGGCCGCGGGCAGGAAGGCGATGACGACCGCCGCCACGTGCGCCAGGAGGACCGGACCGACGTTCGGTGTCGCCAAGTGCACCAGAAGGACCCGGCCGCTCGGCACCGACAGGACGTTGATGCTCGGAAGCAGCCCGCTCCAGGGGTCCGCGATACCCAGTACGAGCATGACCGTGCCGAGCGCGGCGACCCACCTGCGGCCGGACAGCACGGCCAGTGCGAGCACGGCCGCGATGGCGACCGGCTGGGCCAGGTGCCGGATCGTAGCGGGTCCGGCCAGGACGGCGACGCCGAAATTCCACGCGGTCTCCAGGTTTCTGCTGCCGTCCACCAGCGCCTTGGCCAGTGCCGCCGTCAGCATCAGCAAGGGCCACAGCGCCGCGGCGAGCGCGACCCCGTCCCGCCAGGAGGGCGCCGAGACCGCGCCGAACGCCCGCCGGGCGTGCACCCGTAACGCGCCCCAGAGCAGGTCGGCCGCGTCGGCCGGATGCGGGCGGGTCTGGCCGGGCCGCGCGCCGGCCAGCAGCACGCCGATCATCTCCTCCTCGTGCCGGGCCCGGTGATCGCGCGGATAGCAGGCCAGCAGGCGGCGGTAGCGGGCTTCGAGCGGGCTCATGCCGCGCCTCCCGCCCCTGCGGCGCGCAGGCGCGCGGTGGCCGCCCGGGCGTTCCTGCGCATCCGCTCGGCCTCCGCCGCCAGCCTGGCCGCGCCGTCGCCGGTCAGCTTGTAGTAGCGGCGCACCCTCCCGTCCACGATCTCCTCCCGGTCCGCCTCGATGAGGCCCTCTGCCTGGAGGCGGTCGAAGGCGGCGTACAGAGTGCCGGCGCGCAGGCGGACCTGGCCGTCGGAGATGCGTTCCACGTCGGTGATCACGCCGTAGCCGTGCTGTGGGCCGGCGGCGAGCGCGGTGAGGATGAGGAAAGTGGGTTCCTGCATCGGCTTCATGCGATCAATATATACCGATGATCTGCATATGACGCCGATCGGAGTCAGACCACGGTGATGCCGCGGGCGGCGAGGATGGCGTTGGCCTGGGTCTGGTTGATGATGGCGCCCGCGAAAGCCCGCAGCTTCGCGTCGTCCGGCTGGCCCAGGTCGGCCCCGCGCAGATCGGCCTTGGCGAACTTCGTCTGCAGCAGGCGCGTCCCGATCAGCCGGCACTCGCTGAACGTGGCCTCCGTGAAGTCGCAGCCCGACAGGTCGGCGTCGTCGAAGCGGACGCCCTCGATGAGCTCCCCGCGCAGCGAGCAGCCGCCCAGGTTGGCCAGGGTCAGGTTGGAGCGGCTGAGCTTGAAGCCGGTGCCGCGCGAGGCCGTGAGAGAGGTGCCGATCATGCGGCAGCCCGTGAACGAGACGTCTGTCAGGAGAGCGCCGCCGAACTGGGCGGAGGACAGGTCCACGTCGGTGAACGTCACGTCGATGAGGTCGGCGTCGTTGAAGCGGGTCCGCATCCCGCCCCCGCCCGTGAACGAGGCCCCGTCGAGGTCGGCCTTGCGGAAGTCGGTCTGGTCCAGCACGCACGACTCGAACCTGGCCCCCGCCAGCGGCGCGCCCCACAGATCGGTCTCTGTGAGGTCGCAATTGCGGAAGAGGTGTGTTTCGTCGGGCGAGAGGCGGTCGCCCAGCGCTTTGTGAGAAAGGTCCTCGCCGTCGAAGTTCACGGGATCACACCTTACCCGTGAGCACCTCCGCGGCCGCTTGCCCGCAGACCTGGGCGGAGCCGTACGTGGCGATGTGCACGGCGCCCAGGTCCGACCGCGCGGGAAGCCCCATCTCCACCACCACCGCGTCGGGCCGGGCGCTGAGCAGATGCCGCAGCGCCTGCTCCTGCCAGGCATGACGGTGCACGTCCCGGACCACGACCACCAGCGGCCGTCCCGCGGACTCCCCGAGCAGGCGCTCAAGCGCCGGACCCGTCGAGTCCCCCGCCGCCAGCCGCCTCACCACGGTGTCCGGCAGCAGGCGGGCGAGGGGCTCGCCGACGCCCCACGGCGTCTTCCTGTCGATGGCCAGGTTCATCTCGGGCGCCAGCTCCACCACGTACGCCGGAGAGGTCAACGGCAGCACGGGAGCGGCCGACCGCCGGGTGATCCTGATCGCCCGGCGCGCGGCGACCAGGCCGACGGTGCCGTCACGGGGCGGCCGGCGGCCCGAGGAGGCGGCCCATGAGGCCAGCTCGCGGACCCGACGAGCGGCGTCGGCCAGCCGCTCCTCGGGCAGCAGTCCCTGGGTCACCGCCGTGGCGATCGCGTCGCGGATCCCGGCGGCGGTGGCCTCGTCGGCACGCTCGCCCCCGACGCAGATCGCGTCGGCTCCCGCGGCGATGGCGCGGGCGGAGGCGCCTCCGATCCCGTACGCCCCCGCCACCGCCGCCATCTCGATGCCGTCAGTGATGATCATCCCCTGGAACCCGAGCTCCTCCCGCAGCAGCCCGGTGAGCACCTTGGGGCTGAGCGTGGCGGGCAGCTCGGCGTCGTACGAGGGCACCAGGAGGTGGCCGGTCATGACGGCCTTGACCCCCTCCTTGATCGCCTCCCGGAAAGGGAGCAGCGCGTCCTCGATCCCGTCGTCGGACACCACGGGCACGCCGTGATGCGAGTCCACCGAGGTGTCCCCGTGCCCGGGGAAGTGCTTGGCGCACGCGGCCACGCCGGCCGACTGCAGGCCGCGTACGAACGCCCTGGTGTGCCGGGACACCAGGGCCGGGTCCGCGCCGAAGGCCCGCAGGCCGATGACGGGGTTGTCCGGGTTGGAGTTCACGTCGGCGGAAGGGGCGAAGTCGAGCGTGATGCCCGCCGCGGCCAGGTCGCCGCCGAGGTCCCTGGCCAGGGCCTCGGTGAGGTCCACGTCGTCCACGACGCCGAGCGCGTACCCGCCGGGGCGGCTGCTCCCGGTGGCCACCTCCAGCCGGGTGACCTCCCCCGACTCCTCGTCGGTGCCGACGAGCACCGAGGGGTTCTCGGCACGCAGCGCTGCGGTCAACCGGGCCACCTGGGCGGGGTCGGCGAGGTTGCGGGAGAACAGCACGACGCCGGCCAGCCCGTCGCCGAGGCGGCGGCGGAGCCAGTCGGGAGGCGTGTGTCCCGCGAAACCGGGGAAAAGTACGGAGTCGGCAAGGCGAAGCAGGTCACCGCTCAAGGGCATGACCCGAAATCTAATAGGAAAGTTTCCTATTTGCTAGAGGTATTTTCTGACGTCAACCGGCGGCCAGCCGCTCGATGACGGTGACGTTCGCCTGCCCCCCTCCCTCGCACATGGTCTGCAGGCCGTACCGCCCGCCCGCGCGTTCCAGCTCGTGCAGCAGCTTCACCGCCAGCACGGCGCCGGTCGCGCCGAGCGGGTGGCCGAGCGCGATGGCGCCGCCGTTCGGGTTGACCTTGGCGGGGTCCGCGCCGGTCTCCTTGATCCAGGCCAGGACAACCGGGGCGAACGCCTCGTTGATCTCGATCGCGTCGAAGTCGTCGATGCCCAGGCCGGTCATGCCGAGCGCGTGCACGGTGGCCGGGATGGGGGCGGAGAGCATCATGATCGGATCGGCGCCGCGGGCCGACAGGTGGTGCACACGGGCGCGCGGGGTCAGGCCGTGCTCCCGTACGGCCCTGGGCGAGGCGATCAGCAGGGCCGCCGCGCCGTCGGAGATCTGGGACGCCAGGGCCGCGGTGAGCCGGCCGCCCTCGACCAGCGGCTTGAGCCCGGCCATCTTCTCGATCGTGGTGTCCCTGCGCGGGCACTCGTCGGTGGCGACGCCCTCATAGGGGGCGATCTCGCGCGCGAAACGGCCGGCGTCGATGGCGTGGGCGGCCCGGCGGTGCGACTCGTACGCGTACCGCTCCATCTCCTCGCGGGAGATGTCCCAGGTTGTGGCCATCTGCTCGGCCCCGGTGAACTGGGAGACCTCCTGCGTGCCGTACCGCTCGATCCAGCCCTTCGAGCCCCCGAAGGGGGTCTCGTGCCCGAACTCGCGGCCCGCGAGCATCGCGGCCGAGATGGGGATCATGCTCATGTTCTGCACGCCGCCCCCCACCACCAGGTCGCTCGTGCCGGACAGCACGGCCTGGGCGGCGAAGTGGAGCGCCTGCTGGGAGGAGCCGCACTGGCGGTCCACCGTGACGCCGGGGACCTCCTCGGGGAGCCCGGCGGCGAGCCAGCAGGTGCGGGCGACGTCGCCGGCCTGCGGGCCGATCGTGTCCACGCAGCCGAAGATGACGTCCTCGACGGCCGACGGATCGGCGCCCGTCCGGTCCATCAGCTCCTTGAGCACGTGCGCTCCGAGGTCGGCGGGGTGCGCCGCGGCCAGGCCGCCGTTCCTGCGCCCGACGGGGGTGCGGACCGCGCCGACGATGTAGGCCTCGTTCACCTTCGCATCGTAGCAAGCGCTTGGTACGGTGCGGAATGCCGCATGAGCTGGGGCGGTTAGGTGAACAAGCGATTGCCTGAGGGCTCATAATGGTGTCGTGACCACGCGTAAGAACTCCGGCACCACGGCCACCCCGGCGAAGCGCCAGCGCGCGACCGCCTCGGGATCGGCCTCCGAGCGCCGCGACCACCTCGTCAAGCTCGCCGCGGAGATCTTCGCGCGCAAGGGCTTCCAGGCCACGACAGTACGCGAGATCGCCACCGAGGCGGGCATCCTCTCCGGGAGTCTCTACCACCACTTCGACTCCAAGGAGACGATCGTCGACGAGGTGCTCTCCACCTTCCTCGACGACCTCATCGCGCGCTACCGCGCGGCGGTCGACTCCAACGCCGACGCCCGCACGGTGCTGTCGGAGATGGTCCGCATCGGGTTCGGCACGCTGGAGCCCCACCGGGCCGCGATCACGGTCATGCAGAACGACTGGAACTACCTGCGCCAGTTCGAGCGCTTCAACTACCTGGTCAAGGCCGAGGACGAGGTCGAGCAGATCTGGGTCGCGCAGATCAAGGCGGGCCAGGCGGCCGGCCTGTTCAGGTCCGACGTCGATCCGAAGCTGACCTACCGCATGATCCGCGACACGATCTGGGTGGCGGTGCGCTGGTTCCGCCCGGGCGGCAGGCTCAACACCAACGCGCTGGCCGAGCACTACATCACTGTGCTCTTCGACGGCCTCGCCACCGGCGAGCGCACCACGCAAAAGGGATGAGCCTCGGCAAGGCGGTACGGCTGGCACTGCAGGGGATCGCGGAGCCCGGCAAGGCCGAGACCATGCGCGCCTACATGAAGTCCTCGATGCCGTTCCTGGGCGTGCAGGCGGTGCCGAGACGGGCGGCGCTCAGGCGGGTGTTCGCCGAGCACCGGCTGGACAGCGCGCCGGAGTGGCGGCGGGCCGTGCTGGAGCTGTGGCGGGAGGCCGAATACCGCGAGGAGCGTTACGCCGCCGTCGAGCTGTCCGGCTACCACCTCTACCGGGGCTTCCAGACCCTCTACACCGTGCCGATGTACGAGGAGATGATCGTCACCGGGGCCTGGTGGGACCTGGTGGACGAGCTGGCCACGCACCGGATCGGCGGCCTGCTGGCCGCGTACCCCGACTCGATGCGGCCCCTCATGCTGGAGTGGGCGCACGACGGCGACCTGTGGAAGCGGCGCACCGCCATCCTGTGCCAGAACCGGTTCAAGCAGCGCACGGACACGGCCCTGCTGTACGCGTGCATCGAGCCGAGCCTGTCGGACAACGACTTCTTCGCGCGCAAGGCGATCGGGTGGGCGTTACGCGAGTACGCCAAGACCAGCCCCGCCGAGGTGATCCGCTACGTCAACGCCAAGGGCATCACGGGCCTGAGCCGCCGCGAGGCGCTCAAGAACCTCTCGGTCACCTAGTCCACAGGGCGTCCTGCACGGCCTGCACGAGTGCCATCAGCTCCGGTGTGACGCGCTCCTTCGACCAGGCCAGCGCGTACGTGATGCGCAGGTCGCCGGCGTCGAGCGGCACGAAGCGCACGTCGTCCCTCCTGACGGTCCTGACCAGGAGCTGCGGGATCGGCAGCAGCCCCGCCCCCGCGGCCACCAGGTCGAGCGCGGCGGCGAAGTCGTCGTCGGCCACCATGCGCGAGCGCCCCGGCAGCCCCGGCCAGGGGCGCGTGCCCGGTGTGAGCAGCAGCTGGCCGCCCAGCTCCTCCGGGATGACCTTGGGCCTGGCCGCCAACCGGTGGCCCACGGGAACGGCCAGGTGGTCGACCGTCACGTGAAACCTGGCCGCCGTCACGAACCTCGCGGGCGCCGGAGTGGCCAGGATCGCGGCCGAGACCTCGCCGTCCGCCAGCGCCTGCGCCGCCGTCCCGCGGCCCGCCGCGCGCAGCTCCACGCCGATCGCGGGAGTGCGGCCCGCCAGCCGTCTGACGATCCGCGCCGCCAGCGCGCCGACGATCGGTGGATAAGCGAGGTGAATGGTCGGCCTGGCCAGTCGCGCGGACTCCGCCTCGAACGCCCGGACCGACTCGATCACCTGCTCCGCGTACGGCAGCAGCGCCTTGCCCTCCGCCGTGAGCCGCACGTCACGGGCGGTCCGCTCGAAGAGCCTGACCCCGGCCGCGCGCTCGAGCCTGGTGATGGCCTGGCTCATCGCGGGCTGGGACATCCCCAGGTCGGCGGCGGCCCGGGAAAAGCTGAGCCGTTCCGCGATCCTGGCGAAGCAGTGCATCTCCTTGAGCATAAGCAGCACCAATACATGATGCATGAGCTCCCGGGCGCTCGGGAGGATGCCTGCGATCAGTCGAACGACGTCAAGGGAGCCGAGAGACATGTCCCCATTCCCCAAGTCCACCGTGCTCGGATATCCGAGGATCGGGCCGCGGAGGGAGTTGAAGCGGGCGCTGGAGTCGTACTGGGACGGGCGGTCGAGCCGGGCCGAGCTCGAGCGGGTGGGCGCCGAGATCAGGGAGCGGACCTGGCACAGGCTGGCCGAGCTGGGGCTCGAGGGGCTGCCGTCCAACACGTTCTCGCTGTACGACCAGGTGCTGGACACGGCGGTGCTGCTGGGCGCGGTGCCCGCGCGCTATCGCGAGGCCACCGACCCCTACTTCGCGATGGCCAGGGGCACCGAAGGGCTGGCGCCGCTGCGGATGACGAAGTGGTTCGACACGAACTACCACTACATCGTCCCCGAGATCGGGCCCGACACCGTGTTCAAGCTGGACGCGGGCAAGCCGCTGGCCGAGGTGCGGGAGGCACGGGCGCTGGGGTTCGAGACGCGGCCCGTGGTGGTGGGGCCGGTCACGTTCCTGCTGCTGGGGGCGGCGCTGGACCGCCTCGACGACGTGCTCGGCTGCTACGAGGAGCTGCTGTCCGCGCTGGCCGCCGAGGGCGTCCCGTGGGTCCAGCTCGACGAGCCCGCGCTGGTGGGCGACCGGACCGCCGACGAGCTGGCCGCCGTACGGGCCGCCTACTCCCGCCTCGGGTCCGTGAGCGAGCGCCCCGGGCTCTTCGTCGCCTCCTACTTCGGCGACCTCGGCGAGGCCCTGCCCGTGCTGGCCGGGACGCCGGTGGAGGCCATCGGCATCGACCTGGTGCGGGGCGGCGTGCCCGCGCTCGACCTGTCCGGCAAGACCGTGGTCGCGGGCGTGGTGTCCGGGCGCGACGTGTGGCGGACCTCGCCCGAGCGGGCGCTGGCCGCCCTGGGCGCCGTGCGGGCCTCGGAGGTGGTGGTGAGCACGTCGTGCTCGCTGCTGCACGTGCCCTACGACGTGGCGGCCGAGCCGGAGCTCAACCCCGCGCTGAAGGAGCGGCTGGCGTTCGCGGAGCAGAAGGTGGCGGAGGTGGTGGCGCTCGCGCGTTCCCCGCTGCGGGACGCTCCTCCCGCCGAGCCCTCCGTGGCGCTGCCCGGTCCCGTGGTGCTGGAGGAGCGCGGCCCGTACGCGGTCCGGGCGGCCGCGCAGGCCGGGCACCTGCGGCTGCCCCCGCTCCCGATCACCACGATCGGCTCGTTCCCGCAGACCGGCTCGCTGCGCGCCGCCCGGGCCGCGCTCGCCTCGGGCACGCTGTCGCAGGCCGACTACGAACGGCAGGTCGAGGCCGAGATCGAGCGCGTCATCCGGGTCCAGGAGCGCCTTGGGCTGGACGTCCTCGTCCACGGGGAGCCGGAGCGCAACGACATGGTCCAGTACTTCGCCGAGCACCTCGACGGGTTCGCCGTCACCAGGAACGGCTGGGTCCAGTCGTACGGCTCCCGCTGCACCCGGCCGCCGATCCTGCACGGGGACATCCGCCGCCCCTCGCCGATCACGGTGCGGTGGGCCACGTACGCGCAGTCGCTCACGGACAAGCCGGTCAAGGGCATGCTCACCGGGCCTGTCACCATCGTGGCCTGGTCCTTCGTCCGCGACGACCTGCCCCTGCGCGACGTCGTGTTCCAGGTGGCGGACGCCGTCAGGGAAGAGGTCCGCGACCTGGAGGCGGCCGGGGTGTCGATCATCCAGGTGGACGAGCCCGCCCTGCGCGAGCTGCTCCCGCTCCGGCGAGCCGCGCAGGCCGACTACCTGGAGTGGGCGGTGGCCGCGTACCGGCGGGCCACGTCGGGGGCCGGCGATCGCACGCAGATCCACACCCATCTCTGCTATTCGGACGCCGACCAGATCCTGGCCGCCATCGACGGGCTGGACGCGGACGTCACGACCATCGAGTCGGCCCGCTCGGGTGCGCGGATCCTGGGCTCGGTGAGCTCGTTCGGGCGCGGGCTCGGGCCCGGGGTGTACGACATCCACTCGCCCCGGGTGCCCGGCGCGGAGGAGGTCTCGGAGCTGTTGCGGCGCACGCTGGAGGTGCTGCCGGCGGAGCGGGTCTGGGTCAATCCGGACTGCGGGCTGAAGACGCGGACGTATGAGGAGGTGGAGGCCGCGCTGGCGAACGTGGTCACGGCCACGCGGCGGCTGCGCACGGAGCTCCGGACGTCGTAGGGCGGCGCGCGCCTTCACCGTCCCCTGCGCATGTACGCACGCAGCGACAGCGGGACGAACACCACCAGCAGCGCGGCCGACCAGAGCAGGACGGCTGCCACGGGGTGCGCGAGCGGCCAGGCCAGGTCTCCGGACGGCACACCTTCACTGCCAGGCCCACATGGACGCCCACCCAGCTCAGCGCGTACCGCAGCACCATCATCAGCGGGAACGCCTGGGCCGTGGGGATCAGGCCGCGGTGCGGCTGCCGGCCCACCAGCAGGCCCGCGCCCAGCAACGCGACCACCGCCGGACGTCATCAGGGGACGTGGCGTTCGGTGAACTCCTCGATCGTCATGCCGAACAGGACCTCGTCGTCGTAACGGCCGTTGGCGTAGTGACTCCTGCGCCGGCGGCCCTCCTCCACGAACCCCAGCCGCCGATGCAGCGCCAGCGACGCCTCGTTGGAGCCGTAGACCCAGGCCTCGGCCTTCTGGAAGCGGCGCTCGAAGAACATGTATCTCAGGAGCAGGACGATGGCGTCGCCCGCATAGCCCTTGCGGTGGTGCGGCGTCCCGATCCCGATCCCGTACGCGAAGGTGCCGTGCACGCGGTCGACGCTGTGCGTGTTGACCATGCCGACCGGGACGTTCCCGTCCCGGGTGGCGATGACCAGGCGCATGTCGTCCAGGCCCTGCGTCTGCTCGGCCAGCTCGGCGGCCCACTTCCTGGCCCGCGCCGCCGACTGCGGCGGGTGGAGCTGGTGGCCGTTCCTGACTGCCTCGGAGTATTCGTCGAAGGAGTGGAACGCCTCCCAGTCCTCCGGCTCGATGGCCCGCAGCCGTACGCGCTCCCCTACCCATGCCGACGTCATGCCCGGCAGCCAACCACACCGCCCCGGCCCCTCGCGAGCGGTTTACTCGCCTTCCCGGGCGATGCCCTGAGCCTGATGTCGGATCGTCAGTCGAGCAGCCCAAGATATTGGACGAGTCGCCCTTGAACCTGGGTCAACACGTCTTCGTCCAGCACACCGGTACGGTCCTCGAGAGCGGCCTTCGGCAAGGGTTGCACGGCCGGAATCCTGATCCAGCACTTCTTGACAGCTCCACCCTGGCCCTTGGCGAGTTGCACGTCGAATCGCGTCCGGCGCGAGGTCGAGCCAGAGATGAGGCAAGCGAGGAGGAATGGCCACTCGGGATCGCTGTTGGACTGCGCGCCGGTGACAACAACCACGGGACGGCGCTCGTCGTGGACCACTCGTTCTTCCTCAGGAATGAGACGAAGCGTCTTGTCGGTGACGAGATAGACGCCTCCGACAATGTAGGGACCCGGCACCTAATCCCCCAAGAGACGGCGGATCGCCTCTGCCCGGTGCTCGGCGAGGTAGCGACTCTCATCGGCGAGATCGTCAACACCGCCGGGCTCGTCGTCAGGCAGGGGATTGCGCTCGGCCCACCGGCGCAGGCGGGTCAGACCGGAGCCCAGGTCGGGCAGGGGCGGCCCTCCAGCAAGATCGAGTCGCGCGTCGTCCCGACGCTGTCTGCCCGCTTCCCGCATCGGCGGCGTCTGGCAGGCGAGGTCACACAGCTGGCCCGGCGAAAGCCGCCCAAACTCCGCCAGAACGGCCTCCATGATTGTCGCGAACTCAACGCTCACCACCGTCCGAGGAACATCGACCAGATGGATGGTCCACTCACGGCGACCGGCGAAAGGATCGACGCTCTCATCGAGGAGGATCACTCCTGCCTCACGAAGGTCACGCTCGACCTCGCCCAGCCGAAAACTATGGGGACCGCTACGGCTCCAGCGCCATTCGAGGCCGGAACCCGCGGGCAATCCCCCCTCGAAGGCGCGGAGATCGGCAAGATAGAGGAGGTGGGAGAGCTTGGTGCGGCTCACACGCACGCCGGCGGCCCGGGCAGTCGCCAGCAGGTAGGCGACGGCTGCCGCAGAGCCACTCAGGGGCACAGGGGCCGACACGATGTCCAGTGTAGGCATCGGATGAAGCATCACCGGCAGCTCCTCGCTCTCGCCCTCGAAAACATGTTTGATTATAGCTCTCCGTGTCTTCTACTTTACCCTCCGATGTCGCCCTTCATTGCGGCGTTCCCGCAGATCCGCCGAGGCGAGTGGTCAGTGTCGCCGCAGCGTCAGGCTCGCCTCGCCACCCACGACGGTGAGCTCCGCCTGCCCCCCGATCGGGAAGGCGGCCAGCGGGTCGGTGTGGCCGACGTCGATGTTGGCCAGCACCGGGAGCCCCTCCAGGGCCGGCTGGGTGGCGATGATGTGTTCCAGCAGCGGGCGCGTCATACGACTCGCCCTCTGGAAACGCCCGATCGCCAGTCCCCGGACCCCGGCGGCGTCGGGAAGCTGAAGCAGTGAGGTCAGATTCCGGGCGAAGGCCACCGGAGGTGATTCAAGGTCGTCCTCGACGATCAGTATCGCGCCGTCGAGCGAGGGCATGTAAGGGGTGCCTTGCAGCAGGTTCAAGGTGCAGAGGTTCCCGCCGACGATCCTCCCCTCGGCCGTGCCGGGCCGGAGCGGCCACCATCCCTCGTTGGGGAACAGGTCGCGCTTGTCCTGGTCGAGGAACCAGAGGTCGTCGCTCCAGTCGGCCGCCGGACTCCAAGCGACCGGGTCGGAGCCGAACATGATCTCCGTGAACCATCGCAGCGTCTGCTCGAAGTGATCGCGCATCCCGAACGTCGACCAGTGCGGCCCCGAGTAGGTGACCAGCCCGGTACGGGCGAGGATGGCGTTCTGCAGGGCAGTGATGTCGGAGTATCCGCACAGGATCTTCGGGTTGGCGCGGATCAGCTCCCAGTCGAGGTACGGCAGCAGCTCGTTGCAGTTGTAGCCGCCGATGACCGTCATGATCGCCGCTACCGACGGGTCCGCGAAGGCCTCGTGCAGGTCGGCGACCCGGGAGGCGATGCTCGAGGAGTCGAAGGCGTCCCGCTCGTCGACGTGGCGGCCGTAGGAGAGCGTGAGGCCGAGCTCGGCGAACCGGGCGTCGATGATGGCGGTGTGATCGTGCTCTGTCACCATCGCGCGGGACCTGGCGGGCGCCACCACTCGTACGACGTCACCCTTGGTCAGCTTCGGTGGAAAGATTGTGTCCATTGTCGTGAGACTAAGAGCAGCCGCCAGTGGACGCGTACACGAGAAGTCGGTTGGCCTTCTGGGCCCGCGCGTATGACGCCGGAAACGAGTGTCAGTAGGGACGCCTACTATTCCGACGGACTGGTGATCAAGCGCGACCACCGCTTCCGACTGAAGGGGCTCCCCAGCATGACAAGTATCTTCACCGTGTCCGTCGACTCGGTCGAAGACTCCACCCTCCGTGGGAGGGTGCACATCATCAACCCCGACGTTCCGTCCGTGCCGGAGGAGACCGTCTTCCCCCTGTCTCTCCTGGTGGACGCCTGGTGGCACCTGGATAACGGATTTCTGCACAACGACGACGATGAGGAGGGCGGCGGAGACCGATACCCCTTCACTGAGGAGGAGGGCAAGGACATCACGGCAGGCATGCGCCTGAAGGGCGAGTTCTGGAAACTTTACGAACTCATCCTCGGCAAGCGCATACGGGTCACCGAAGGCGGATACCTGCTCGTGGACGACGGCAAGACCGTGCTCGAGCCCAGGCGCAAAGCGAAAGACGTGTACCAGCTGGACGGCGGCCGCGGATATGACGGAATCTCGCACTACGTCATGACGCCCGGCGACGCCGGGGAGTTCTCACAACGCGCCGCTGACATCGTCACCTCCTACGACATCAGCCCCTACCGGAACGTCCCGCTCCTGAGTGAGGTCGCGGCGCTGGAGCACCCGAACGAGCCCTGGGAACTGGAGGGGCCGGACGGCCCCGCCGATCTGGACGACTATGGCGTATGGCATCTGCTGAGGGACTCCTCCTTCGCCGAGCTCCCTTATGCAGAGATCGCGGTGACGGTCAGCGACAAGGGCTACCTGGAGCACATGGTCGCAGGCATGCGCTGGGCGACGACCATGACGGGACACGTGTGCTGAGAACAACACGATCGCCAAGACCGTCTGTCAGGGGCCAGAGAGAGCTTCCCTCGCCGGGATCCATACCGCCACGAGGCACACTCGATCACCGCAGAGCTTGGTCATGTCGTCGATGCCGGACGTGAGCATAACCGCGCAGGCGTAGCCTGCGTCCTGGAATGAGCGTCTGAGTGTAGGCAAGCCCGACAGGGGTCGGGACTGGGCCCGACTGGGAGTGACGGCTGAGCCCGCTGAGCGCGAAGCGCCTCTGGCGAAGGCCTTGCGCGCCGCCAGGCGCGCCTGCAAGACAGAGCAGCCCGAGCGCGGCGAGGACCGCTCGGGGCGGGCTCCAGCAGACTCACCACCCAGTCGGGCAACGGGGTGAGCGCGCGTGATCTACCCGAAGGTCCAGGCCAGGTGGGCCAGGGCGGCGTCGGCGTAGTGGCGGGGGCCCGTGCTCAGGCCGTACGCCAGGTCCTCGATGAGCGCGCACCTCGCATAGAACAGCACCCTGGCCCGGTCGGCGTCGTCCAGATCGAAGCCGTAGTGCGACAGCGTTGCCTCGAGGAACTCCGGGCCCAGGTCGCGGTGGATCCGGGCGAAGTCGTGGGCCGGGTCGGTGATGGCGGCGTCGGTCCAGTCGATGATGCCGGTGATCGTGGCGGCCTCCGCGTCCACCAGCACGTGCTCGGCGCCCAGGTCGTTGTGGCAGAAGCGTAACGACCGGGGCTCGTCCGGCGGCGGCTCCTGGAAGAAGCGCTCCACCAGGGGGCGCTGCTCCTCCGGGACGTGGCTCTCCACGTCGCGGTAGTCGAGCTCGGCGTCCCGGAGGAGCGTCGGTGCCGGGTAGACGTCCAGTGGTGCCACGTCTCGCATGCCGGCGGGTGACGCGCCGTGGAGGGCGGTGAGGAACTCGCCCAGGGGTTCTGCCAGGCGCCGCAGGTCAGGGGCCGGGTGCCGCAGATCAGATGCCGGGTGCCGGTTGAGGGGCTCGCCCGGGAGCTTGTGGTACGCGATCACGCCGGCCTCGTCGTCGGCGAAGACCACCTCGGGGACCGGCAGCGGGGAGAGCTCCCTGAGGGCCGCCAGGCGGGCGACCTCCTGCCGGTTCTCGTCCGGGGTCGTCGCCTTGTTGCGCCGTACCAGCAGCTCGTCGTTGACCTCGTACACCATGTTGTCGAGGCCCTGGCCGAGCGGGCGGATGGAGCGCACCCGGTAGTCGGGGAGATGGCGCGACAGCAACGTGCGGATGTCGCCGTTCACACTCCGCAGGGTAAGCCCCCCGAGCCGGGCGCGCGAGCTATTTGAGGGCTCCCGAGGTCAGGCCGCTCTGGATCTGGCGCTGGAAGACCGTGTAGACCACCAGCATCGGGAGGATGGCCAGGGTCAGGGCGGCGAAGAGGGCGGACCAGTCCTGGTCGTATCCGGCGGCGGTGGAGATGTCGGCGATGCCCTGGGTGAGGACCCACTTGTCCCGCTCCTGCAGCAGCACCAGAGGCAGCTGGTACTGGTTCCACTGGCCCAGGATGTTGAAGATCGTGATGCTGATGATGCCCGGCCGCGCCATCGGGAGCATGATCTGGAAGAAGACCCTGGTGTGCGACGCGCCGTCCACCATCGCGGCCTCCCCGACGGCGGTGGGAAGCGTGCGGAAGAACGCCGACAGGAAGAAGACCGTGAACGGCATCGAGTACGCGATGTAGACCAGGACCAGGCCCGCGTGCGTGTTCAGGCCGATGAACGGGCCGAGCACCGGCACGTTGCCCATGTTCTGGACGACGAAGAAGAGCGGGGTCAGGGCCAGGTAGACGGGGAAGGCCAGGCCCGAGACGAAGAGCAGGTAGATCGCCCGGTTGCCGCGGAAGGGGTAGCGGGCCAGCACGTACGCGGCCATCGACCCGATCAGCATCGTCCCGAACGTACTGAACGACACGACGATGACGCTGTTGAGCATGTACTGCCCGATGTGCGCCTGCTCCCAGGCCCTGGCGAAGTTGTCCCAGTGCAGCGAGGCGGGCAGGGACCAGGCATCGCCGAAGATCTCGTCCTCGCTCTTCACCGACGCCAGGAACGTCCACAGGATCGGCACGATCACCAGCAGCGTCCAGATCAGCAGCGCGACGTGCGTCAGCACCCCGAGCGGGCCGAGCCGCCGCCTGCGCTCCTGGCGGGCGAGCTTGCGTGAGTTCACCATCGTCCAGGATGTCATCGAGCCTTCTCCGTGGACATCCCAGCGTGCAGGCCGGACAGAAAGCGGGCTCCCGCGTAACGCGGTAGGGAAAGGCGGTTCGCCGCTAGCCGGGCCGCCATCAGGGTGCGCACGAGCGTTCTTCCTTCTTGATCGTGTAGGTGTAGCCGTCCGCTCGCTGGAGCAGGCGCAAATGCTTATGTGAAGTCTTGACAGGACCGGTGGGGGTTTGCACGGTGTGGCTGCCGGAGGTGCGGACGGCGACCCGGCCAGTATGGGTTCCGGCGTGCTTGCCTCTCGGCACGATCGCGCGTACCAGGTCCCCGGTCTGATATCCGAAGATCTGCTTGGTCCGCGGCAGGCGCAGCCGCGGGAAGCCGGATGCGTCGGTGCGGGTGCGGCAGTAAGAGCCGCGGCCTGTGGCACCGACAGTGAGCACCCGGCTGGGCCAAGAGGCCACGTGGTTGAGTTCTCCTACGTGGAGCGCGTCCAGAGTGTGGGACTTGGGCGCGCCGGTGCGGCGCCGGTTCCATTTGGTGCGGCCGCCGCTGCCACAGTGCACGGGCAGGCCGGTCACCATCAACGCCCGGTACAGCGCCCACCGGGTGGCGTTGACGGCGGCGGCATCTCGCAACGGCGCCTTGGCCTGGGCGACCAACCGGTCCAAGACCGCCGGGCGTCCAGCCAGGAACTCGGTGATCGGCATGCTGTTCTTGGCCTGGTTGCAGGGCACGCATGCGACCGTCAGATTGCTGATGCGGTTGGAGCCGCCTCGGGAGCGTGGGTGGATGTGGTCGATGTTCAACGGGGTGCAGCTTGCTCCGCAGTACGCGCAGGCCCGCCCCCATCTGGCCAGGAGGTATTCGCGGACTTCATAGCCGTGTAGCGTGCCGTGCTGATACTCGGCACCCTCCAGCGGCCTGCCCGCGGCTAGAGCGTGGGTGTCGAACCGCACGATCTCCACATGGATCGCCCGTACGGGGGCCAGGCAGCGCAGCCGCGCCACCCAACTCATCGCGGTGTTCAGCCGATGCCGCAGGCTTGGCGGCAACCAGCCTCGCGGCCGGGTGCGGTTGGCGAACCGGGGCGCGCGGTAGCGGAGGTTGCGCGAGCGCCTGCCGCGCCGGTAGGAGGCACGGGCTGCCACCCTGTCGCGGATCTTGCCGCCCCGGTGGTCGAGCTGGATGCTGTACAAGCCGTGCCGGGTGCCGGTGTCGTTGCGGAACACAGTGATGCCGGTGTGCCTGCTGCCGGGGTCCAGGGCCACCTCCACGCCCTGGACCTCAGATTCCCCGGCAGTGCGGTCTTTCAACCGGATGACGAAGGGGGTATGCCGGGCCACCACCGCACGCCCCACTTTTAGGAGCTTGCGGGCGCGGGCGGGGTGGCACGGGTCCAGCGGCGTGCCATCCGATGCCAGGACGAACACGCGGGGTGCGGTCTCACGACCGCGTGCTCCGCTTACGCGGGTGACGCCCTCGTCGCCAGGTGAGGCGGTGAGAGTCTCCCCTCGACCATGTTGGGCACTCCGCTGCCCGGAGGCCTCCGCGTCCCGTTTCGTCCCTGCTCCAGGGTTGTCTGCTGACGCGGATTCCAGGGTCCGCCGCTGAGGAAGCACGGCGGAGTGGATCTGCTGACGTGTGTCCAACGTAGCCACCAAGGTCACCTCCTTGTGCGTGGTGGCTGGGTCTGCTCACTCCGGCCCACCCTCGGATCAGTTGGAAGGCCCCGGCCTTCAGACCGGGGAGCGAGTGATCAGTACTCGATTCGTTCGCGCCGCGACAGGCGCAGCGAGAGGACCGCGAAGCCGACGGTGAAGAAGAACATTACGACGCCCAGCGCCGAGGCGTATCCGAAGCGGAAGTACTGGAACGCGTTGCGGTAGATCTCGGCGGCCATGACCGTGGTCGACCAGTCGGGGCCGCCGTGCTGGTCGGTCATCACCCAGACGATCGCGAAGACGTCCAGCGCCAGGATGCCCAGATAGACCCAGGCCACCTGCACGGTGTCCCAGAGCAGCGGCAGCGTGATGCGGAAGAACAGGCTCAACCGTCCGGCCCCGTCGATCTGTGCGGCCTCGAACATGTCCCTGGGGATGGAGGCCAGGCCCGCGGAGAAGAGCACGACGTAGAAACCGACCGCCTGCCAGACCATGACGCCCAGCACCGACCAGAACGCCACCCCGGGATCGGACAGGAACCCGATCGGCTTGACCCCGAGCGCCATCAGCGGCCCGTTCAGCATGCCGCTGCCGTCCGGCCGGAACACCTGCTGGAACAGCACCGCCACCACGGCCACGGCCAGGACCTGCGGGAAGAAGAACACCACGCGGTAGAACTTCGACCCGCGGATCCCCGACGTGCCCTGCGCGCCGCCCACGTTCAGGAGAAAGGCGAAGAACAGGGCGATGACGATCGTGATCAGCGGCAGCAGCACGAGCAGCGCGCCGTTGTGGGTGACGGCCTTCCAGAACGTCCCGTCATCGAAGAGCCGCTTGAAGTTGTCCAGACCGATGAACGTGGGCGTCGCCGTCACGCCGCGCCAGTCGGTCATCGCGATGTAGAACGCCTGAATGTACGGCGAGATCACGTAGACCAGGTAGAGAATCACCGGGGCTGCCAGGAACGAGGTGATGAACAGCCCGCGGCGATACCTGTTGAAGATCATCAGCGCTTGTACTTCTTGATCGAGGAGTCCTTCTTGAGCTCGTCGGCCTTCTTCTGCAGCCGCTCGAGGTAGGCGTCCGGCTTGATGCCACCGGTCATCAGCTCGCCGGTGGCGGCGATGGCCTCGTCCTTCAGCTGGGCGTACCAGGTCTGCCAGCGGTAGTAGACGACGTTCGTGCCCGCGGCGGCGAACGCCTTGGTCGCGCTCTCGGCGCCGGGCGACAGCTTGCGGCCCTCGCCCGCGCCCTTGACCACCGAGACCGTCTTGACCATCTCGCTGAAGTCGCCGGCCGCCTTCTTCGACAGCATGGCACGCAGGTACTCCATGCCGCCCTGCGGGTTGGCGGACTTGGAGGGGACGATGAAGTTCTCGCTCGGCTGGCTGTGCAGCGTGCCGTACGGCATCTTGTCGGAGCCGCCGAAGTCGGGGATCGGGAACATGCCGTACTCGAAGTCGGCCGGGGTGGTCGTCTTCTGCTCGTTCTCCAGCCAGGAGCCGGAGGGCAGCATGGCGACCTTGTACTTGTTCTGGGCCGTCTGGGTCTGCACGTGGTCGAGGCCGGCGGTGCCCTCCATGAGGTACTTGGCGCCGATCTCGGCCCAGGCCGTGGCCGAGGTCTTCATGGCGTCGGTCTTCCAGGCGCCGTCCTCGAGGTTGTCGATGTTGACGAGGACCTCGGCGCCGCCGATCTTGGCGGCCATGGTGAGCAGCGGCTCGTAGAGGTACTGCGGGAACTTCCCGGCGTAGGTGAAGGGCGCCATCTTGCCGGACTTCTTGATGGTCTCGCAGAGCTTGAGGAACTCGTCCCAGGTCTTCGGGGCCTCCCAGCCGTTGTCGCGGAACGCCTTCTGCGAGTACCAGATGCCGAAGATGTAGTTCACGTATCCGAGCACGCTGAAGGTGCCGTCGTACGTGCCGAGGTCGATGACGGCCTGGTCGATGGTGTCGCGGACCTTGGTGTTCGGGTCATCCCAGCTGGGCGCGTCGAGCAGCGGGGTGAGGTCCTGGAGCTGGCCGTCCTGGGCGAGCGCGCCGAAGTCCATGGCGTTGGCGCCGGAGTTGTCGATCACGTCCGGCGGGTTGCCGCCGGCGAAGCGCGGCTGGAGGACCTTGGTGATCTCCTTGGTCGCGTTGTGCTTGATCTCGACGTTCGGGTGCTTGCTCTTGAAGAGCGGCTGGTGGATGTTCTTGGCGTAGTCCTGGCCGAAGCCGCCGTCGAAGATCCACACCTCCAGCGGCTTGTTGTCCGCCATGCCGAACGGGTTGGCCGCGCTGGTCGCGACCGGCGCGGCCGAGGACGACGCGGACGGCTTGGCGGCGGGCGTGGCGCACGCGGCCAGCGCCCCCGCCACGGGGACGAGCGCGGCGCCGCGAAGGAGCTCACGACGGCTGATATGGGGGGTGTTAGGCATATGACTGCTCCTGACTTGTCTATGATCCGCGTCGGATGCGTCCTGCGTAGCGGCTCTCCAGAGCCCTGTTGTGCTCGTCGCCGCCGGTCACGTTGGCCGACAGGTAGACGGGCGGCGTCTCGCCCACGGCCACGAGCTCGTCGATCGCCTCGGTGACCACCATCTGCGCGAGCAGCGCCGAGGTGATCGTGGACACCGCGCCGTAGGAGCCGCCGCCGGGCAGCTCGAGGATGGCGTCGCCGTACGGCGCGCCGTTGTCCAGGACGACGTCGGCCAGGTCGAGCAGCTTGAGCCCGGACGGGTGGCGCGAGGTCATCCGGGTGCTGTGCCTGACAGAGGTCAGCGCGATCAGCGGATGACCGCGCTCCTTGACGAGCGTGGCGAGCTCGACGACCGTGCCGTTCACGCCGGAGCTGGAGATCAGCACGAACACGTCCTGCGGCTCCACCGGCGCCAGGTCGTAGATCTCGTGCGCGACGGCCGGGTCGCGCTCCAGCTCGGGGGTGAGCACACTGGCCGGGCGGCCCCCGTGCAGGACGAGGTCCCTGGGCGTGAGGCGGTTGCTGGGGACGAGGCCGCCGGCGCGTCCGGCGATCTCCATGGCGATGGCCTCGGAGTGCCCCGACCCGAACGCGTTGACCACGCCGCCGGCCCGGATCGAGGCCACCAGCAGCGCGGCGGCCTTCCGTACCGGTTCGGCCTGGCTCTCCGCGACCTGCTGTGCCAGCTCGAGGACCTTGGATGCGTACGTCATTCAGCCTCTCTCCACCCGATGGCTCTCCACCGCGCTGATCGTCCGCTCGAACGCCTCGTTGGTGCGTTCGTAGGTGCGCTGGGCCACCGCCACGTACACGGCGTCCAGCACGAACAGCTGCGAATGGACGGCGGCCAGCCCGCCGAGCCTGAACGTGGTCTCCCTGCTGGCGGTGGTCAGCACCAGATCGGCCAGCTCCGCCAGCGGGGATCGGGCGAAGGAGGTGACCGCGACCGTCAGCGCGCCGTGGCTGCCCGCCTCCGCCAGCGCCTCCATGACCTCGCGCGTACGGCCCCTGTGGCTGATGCCGATGGCCACGTCGCCGGCCTTGAGCAGCGCCGCCTCCGACAGGGCCACGTGCGCGTCCCCGGCGCTCCAGCCGGGGATGCCGATGCGGCGCAGCCGGCCTTCCAGCATGGTGGCGACGTTACCGCTGGTGGAGACGCCGACGAGGAGGACACGCGGGGCGGCCACGATCGCGTCGGCCACCTTGGCGACCACCTCGAGGTCGAGCTGCGCGGCGGTGTCCTGGATGAGCCTGGCGTCGGCGGCGGCCATGACCTCGATGGCCGAGTCGAGCGGGTCGTCCGGGCCGATCTCGTGGCCGACGCCCGCGCCCCACCCCGCCTGGGCGGCCCGGCCGGTCTCGGTGGCGAGGGCGACGCGCAGCTCGGCGTATCCGGAGAAGCCGAACGCCCGGCAGAACCTGGTCACGGTCGCGGGCGAGCTGCCCGCCCGTTCGGCCAGCGCGATGATGGTCGAGCGCGCGGCCTCGGCCGGATCGCCGAGGATCACCTCACCGACCCTGCGCAAAGCCTCCGGCAAACCGGGTAGTTCTGTTTCGATGCGCCCGAGCGCTCCTGAAGTCACGAATATTCCTTCCGAATACTCGGTCTTCTGGCGAAAATTATTCTTGCTTCCGGTCCACGTCAACCCCCAGACTCTGACCGTGACTGAATCGCTAGTGGTCGGTGTCGACGCCGGAGCCACGTCCACGCGGGTCGCCGTCCACTCCCTCGACGGCGCCAGGGTCGGTTACGCGCGGGCCGGTGCGGGCAATCCCACTGCTCACGGGCTGGGCAAGGCGGTGGCGGCGATCGCCGCCGCGCTCGGGGAGGCGCTCGGGACGCACGACGGGGGGCGGGTCGTCGGCTCGCTGGCCGGGATCGCCGGGCATGTGCACGAGATGGTGCCCGAGCTGGCGAAGGTCTGGGCCGACCACGGCATCGCCGAGGGGCCCCGTTACATGGGCGACGTGCCGATCGCCTACGCCGCGGGCTCCGCGGAGCCCGACGGCTCGCTGCTGCTGTCGGGCACGGGCGCCGTGGCGGCCAGAATCGTGGATTTCAAGGTCGACACGGTCGCCGACGGGCTGGGCTGGCTGCTGGGCGATGAGGGGTCGGGCTTCTGGATCGGGCGCCGGGCCGTCAAGTCCGTGGTCCACGCCCTGGACCGGGGCGCGCCCCCGCATGGCGAGGGTCTGGCCGAGCTGGTGGTGGAGCACTTCCTCGGCGACGATCGGCCGGCCGCGTCACGCGCCGCCGCCGACCGCGTCGTACGGCTGGCGCAGGCCGACCACATGCGCCTGGCCGCCCTGTCCTCCCTGGTCAGCAAGGCCGCCGAGGGAGGCGACCCGGCCGCGCTCGAGATCACTGATGAGGCGGCCGAGCGTCTGGTCGCCACCCTCAGGCGGGTGCATGAGTCCGGTCCGGTGGTGCTGGCGGGGAGCGTGCTGACCAGCGAAGGTCCGGTACGCCGGGCGGTGACGGAGCGGCTGGCGGGCGAGAGCGTCAGGACGGCGGGCGACGCGGCAGGAGCGGCGGCCTGGCTCGCGGTCCGCGACATCCTCCGGGAGGCCGACGCGAAGGCCCGGCACGCCGCGTTCACCGCCGCGCCCTGAGCGAGCGGCCCGTACATCGGGTCAACCGCCGCCTCGGCCCGTGCGGTGAAGGCAACGCACAACCAAGTGGCCGGACGGGATCTCTGGCTCTTCTACGCTCGTTACCGAGTGGTCAATAGCAGTAAGTTCTGGGTCAGCGTCGAGTAGCCGCCCGGCGGAACAGTTGCCGGATCGCCCCGGCCGGACCCGGAGTCGCCAGCCACGCGGCTCCACAGTGTCCGGCTCAGGGTCGGATGGATACCCCAGTTGGTCTCCCTCGCGACCGACTAGTGTCTGCGAATGCCACCATCTGCCGCGTGCCTCGCTTCTCATTGGCAGTCGCATGCATCGTGACCATGCTCGCAGCGTGCACCAGCGCGCCGGAATCACCGTCCCAGCTATCGCTCCTAGGGAGTGTCTGACAATTCGGCGTGCCGGAGCCAGAGCATGAGCGAGGCGATGGTGACACCCGCCAGGTAGCGGCTGGCCAGCTTGTCGAACGGGGTGGCGATGGCACGCCATTGCTTCAGCTTGCCGATGCAGCGCTCGACCAGATTGCGCTGTTTGTAGGTGAGAGCGTCGAAGGCGTGTGGGCGGCCGCCGCGGCTGCCCCGGCGTTTGCGGTTGGCGATCTGGTCGCGGCGCTCGGGGATGACCGCCTTGATGCCACGTCGGCGCAGGTCAAGCCGGATCTTGCGAGTGGAATAGCCCTTATCGCCGATCAGCGCGTCCGGGCGTGTGCGGGGACGGCCTCCGGCCGGGCGGCGCAGCCGGAACTTGGCCAGCACCGCCTCGAACGCGGTGCAGTCGACGACGTTGCCGCCGGTCAGGTGCAAGACCAGCGGCAGCCCGCGAGCTTCGACGAGCAGGTGCAGCTTGGTGGTCAGTCCGCCGCGGGATCGTCCGAGCGCCTGCCGGTTTTGCGATTGCTTCGTATCGATCGTCCCGCCGTCGTCCCCCTTTTACGGGCTCCGGCGGCGTGCTGGTGGGCGCGGGCGATGGTGGAGTCGATGCTGACGGTGAACTCGACCTGGCCGATGAAGTCGTCCTTGACCTGAATCTCCTCCAGCAGCCGGG
>NZ_JBFANV010000068.1:0-63167 GCF_040674955.1 Nonomuraea sp. NPDC049695
ACGGCCAGCAGCCTCCCTCGGGCCAGCAGGGTTACGGCCAGCAGCCCCAGTCGGACTACGGGCAGCAGCAGCAGTACGGGCAGCAGCCCCAATACGGCCAGCAGGCCCAGTCGGGCCAGCAGGGCTATGGCCAGCAGCCGCAGTACGGGCAGCAGCCGCAGTCCCAGCCCGGTTACGGCCAGCAGGGCTACGGTCAGCAGGCCCAGTCGCAGCCCGGCTACGGCCAGCAGCCTCCCTCGGGCCAGCAGGGTTACGGCCAGCAGCCCCAGTCGGACTACGGGCAGCAGCAGTATGGCCAGCAGCAGCAGTCGCAGCCGGACTACGGTCAGCAGTACGGTCAGCAGCAGCAGTCGCAGCCGGACTACGGACAGCAGGGCTACGGCCAGCAGCAGCAGTCCCAGCCGGACTATGGCCAGCAGGGCTACGGCCAGCAGCCCCAGTACGGCCAGCAGCAGCAGTCCCAGCCGGGCTACGGCCAGCAGGGTTACTCCCAGCCCGGATACGGCCAGCAGTACGGCGACCAGCAGTACGGGCAGCCCGGCTACGGGCAGTCGCAGCAGTACGGCCAGCCGGGCTACGGACAGGCCTACGGCCAGCCGGGGCCCGTGGGCGTGCAGCCGCCCGGCGCGCCGGCCCCGCTGGCGGAGTGGTGGCAGCGTCTGGTGGCGAGGATCATCGACTTCGTCATCCTCTTCGTCGTGAACGTCGTCATCGGCTTGATCCTGGTGGCGGCGTTGGCGGTCAGTTACTCCTCGCTCGACGGCTCCAGCAGCGGCTTCCTCTCGGGCGGTGCCGTGAGCGCGATCACGGGGCTCGTCGTGACCGCGCTGTGGATCGCCTATGACTTCTTCCTGCTGAAGATGAACGGCCAGACCGTCGGCAAGATGGTCATGGGCATCAAGGTCGTCCCCGTCGGCCAGGGCATGCCCCCGAAGGGCCTGCCGACCGACGTCGCGCTCAAGCGTGCCGCGGTGACGTGGGGTGGCTGGGCATTCAACATCCTCCCGCTGGGCTTCATAAGCTCGTTGCTCGGCTACATCGCCGTGGGGCTCAACGGTGCCTCGCAGCTCTGGGACAAGCCGCTGCAGCAGTCGTTCGCCGACAAGGTGGCGAAGACGGTAGTGGTGAAGATCAAGTAGTTCACGCACCAGGTAAAAGCAGGGGCCGGCTTCGTGCCGGCCCCTGTTTTATGTGTGGAGGGCGTACCAAAATGGGGGGCCTGGGCCGCTGATGACGCGAGGTGGGGGTTATGGCCGGGTCGCCGTCGTGGGCGGACGCGCTGCCCGCGGAATGGTGGGAACGGCTCGCCGCCCGGGCGATTGAAGCGCTCGTCTTCGGAGTGTTCTATTACATTCTGTTCATCGCGCTCTGGGGCATCTTCCGAACTGTCGGCATGCTGGAGGTGTTCGACGGCCGGCTGCCGGGTGTGTTCGCGTGGTTGGCCGCAGGACTGGGTTATGCGGGCTACGACTGGCAGGCCCATTCCAGGCGCGGCAGGACGTTCGGCAAGGCGATCATGAAGATTCGCCTGGCGCCGGACGACGTTCCGTCCGGGGCGCTGCTCAAACGGTCCCTGGTCTATCCGGGGCCTGTCATGCTGATGGGCATTCCCGTGGTCAATCTGCTCGCCGGAATGCTCCTGTTCTGCGTGGGCTTGCTGATCCTGATCGACAAGCCCCTGGAGCGGGGGCCGCACGACAGGCTGGCCGGAACGCGCGTCGTAAAAGATCTTCGCTGAGCCATCCGCAGCCAGGCAGGATGCCAATTCTGAAGATTTTCCCTTGATCCGGTAAGGACTCTGGAGAGACTGGCATTAGGCTATGGGGCGTCCGGGTTGCCGGATGTTGGCGCCCCACGACCCGTAGGGCATCTCTGCGCCGCTATGGTCGTGTCTGGGTGGTAGTCACCTTGTGCGGCACGAGGAGCACCGTCGCTCCGCCTGGTCGCGCTCCCATCCGCATAATGCGCCCCCGAAACCCTGCCAGCCGTGGAGGCGAGGACGAATGGAAGCCCTTACAGACGTATTGTCAGCGCTCATCCCCCCGGTCGTGGTGGGTGGCGCCTTCATCTTTGGCGTAGTGAAGTTGGTCCGATCCGAGGCCCTCGGAGGCCGCCGAAACCGTGAGGATCAGGCCGAGGGGCCAGAACTGAGCGGCCAGTCAGCGGAATCCCCGCAGCGCTGAATTGTCTCCGCGCCTTTCCGGGTATATGTTTGGGCAGGCGAATGAAACAATGCTCCGCGAAAGGATTGCGTAGATGGCCAAGCAGATCCAGGAGATTCTCATCGATGACCTCGATGGGGGCGAGGCCAATGAGACGGTCAGCTTCGCTATTGACGGCTCGTCCTATGAGATTGACCTCAGCGACCTTAACGCGAAGAAGCTGAGGGACGCGCTCACGCCTTTCGTGCAGCACGCGCGCAGGGCAGGCGCCGTCTCCGCGCGTCGCCGCGGTCGCGGCGGCAGCAGGGCGATGAGCCGCGAGAAGAGCTCCGAGATCCGGCAGTGGGCCAAGGCTCACGGCCTGCCGGTCAGCGAGCGCGGCCGGATCGCCTCCACGGTCGTCGAGAAGTACGAGGCGGCTCACTGAGCGAGCCGACTATCGACCATGCGCTTATGCCGTTCGCCTAGGACCCCGGCGGCCGCCATAAGCGCATGATCGTATCTGGAGCCGGTTCTCGAATGCCGCGCGCCCAGATGGCGATCTTCCCCTTGCGCATATGCGGGCGTTTTGGTCGGGTGCTTGGGTCCATGTCCGGCACCGTTTCACCGGCCGGCGCCCGCATATGTGGTTACGCCCCGTGCTGCGCCCGGAAAGCCGGTGGGGCGGTCATACCCCATTCAACGTACGTTCGCGTCCGGACGTCAGGAGTGAGTGCCACGCTCATGGAACGCGCCATCCCCGTAAATCACGGCCACCTATAGCTGAAGGCGATCTCCGGCCCCCCGCCGCGCCTATAGTGGTGATCTCTCCGAACGTAAACCTGGCGCCGCTACCGTAAGTAAACCCGCCGCCGGGCGGATGGACGCCGCCGGGCAATACCGGCGGACCGCCGGCTCCCCGGTGCCGGGTAAAAACCGCTAACCCGAGCAGGGCTCGCACAAAGCTCGTTCCCCGGCATGTTCGCACAATGCCCGCCCATCTCGAGTGCAGAGAAGTGCTGCGAATGCGGCGTCTCGGGGCAGGAGTGGTCTCATGATGCGAGATGAGCCCGGTAACCGGCCTGACCAGATGGCAAGATTCTCTTGGCGTTGCGGCCCGTGCCGCGTTGTGCTCACGGCGTAGCGCGACCGTTTGGACGGGGGCCCCTCCCGTACATAGGATGATTACGCAACGATACGGACGCGGCATCTGAGATGTGCGGGCGAAGGGGCGGTCCCCAACGCCTACTCCGCCCCGGCGCGTCCGATGGCCGATCCGTGTGGATCCGCATGCGTCGTGAGGGGCAATTTTCTGGCGCTTCGGTGAAGCGTCTTAAACATCGTTCGCTTGCGGCGTATCGGGAACACGTCACCCCCGAACAGTAGTTGGATGGAGGGTGAACGCCCTGCTCTCGGGGAACGTCTCTGCTATAGAGCGTGTCAGTGGCAGTGGGCACGGTTCGCCGAGCCAGGGCTAGCATGCGGGATGACGGGACCGGATTTACCGGCCTGACTGACCGCTCTGTGAGGAGCGACGAGATGTTCGAGAGGTTCACCGACCGAGCGAGGCGTGTTGTCGTCTTGGCCCAAGAAGAGGCCAGGATGCTCAACCACAACTACATCGGCACTGAGCACATTCTTCTTGGCTTGATCCATGAAGGTGAGGGCGTGGCCGCCAAGGCTCTGGAGAGCCTCGGCATCAGCCTTGAGGGTGTGCGTCAGCAGGTCGAGGAGATCATCGGCCAGGGCCAGTCGGCTCCGTCGGGGCACATTCCGTTCACCCCGCGGGCCAAGAAGGTCCTCGAGCTGTCGCTCCGTGAGGCTTTGCAGCTGGGCCACAACTACATCGGCACCGAGCACATCCTGCTCGGGCTCATCCGTGAGGGTGAGGGTGTGGCCGCCCAGGTGCTGGTCAAGCTTGGAGCTGATCTCAACCGTGTCAGGCAGCAGGTCATCCAGTTGCTCCACGGTTACCAGGGCAAGGAGCCGGCCGCGGCGGGCGGTCCGCAGGAGTCGGCCCCCTCTACTTCCCTGGTGCTCGACCAGTTCGGCCGCAACCTGACCCAGGCGGCCCGCGAGGGCAAGCTGGACCCGGTCATCGGCCGCGAGAAGGAGATCGAGCGGGTCATGCAGGTCCTCTCCAGGAGGACCAAGAACAACCCGGTTCTCATCGGCGAGCCCGGCGTCGGCAAGACCGCCGTCGTCGAGGGCCTGTCGCAGAAGATCGTCAGGGGCGAGGTGCCCGAGACGCTGAAGGACAAGCAGCTCTACACGCTTGACCTCGGCGCCCTGGTCGCCGGCTCCCGCTACCGCGGCGACTTCGAGGAGCGCCTGAAGAAGGTGCTCAAGGAGATCCGCACGCGCGGTGACATCATCCTGTTCATCGACGAGCTGCACACGCTCGTGGGCGCGGGCGCCGCCGAGGGCGCGATCGACGCGGCCAGCATTCTCAAGCCGATGCTGGCGCGCGGCGAGCTGCAGACGATCGGTGCGACCACGCTCGACGAATACCGCAAGTACCTCGAGAAGGACGCCGCGCTGGAGCGCCGCTTCCAGCCGATCCAGGTGGCCGAGCCCTCGCTCAGCCACACGATCGAGATCCTCAAGGGTCTGCGCGACCGCTACGAGGCGCACCACCGCGTGTCCATCACCGACGACGCGCTGGTGGCCGCCGCGCAGCTGGCCGACCGCTACATCAGCGACCGCTATCTTCCCGACAAGGCGATCGACCTCATCGACGAGGCCGGCTCCCGGATGCGCATCCGCAGGATGACCGCTCCGCCGGACCTGCGCGAATACGACGAGAAGATCGCCAACGTCCGCCGCGACAAGGAGTCCGCGATCGACGCGCAGGACTTCGAGAAGGCCGCTGCCCTCCGCGACCAGGAGAAGCAGCTCCAGCTCAAGCGCGAGCGGCGGGAGAAGGAGTGGAAGGCCGGCGACATGGACGTCGTGGCCGAGGTCACCCAGGAGCTCATCGCCGAGGTCCTGGCGACCGCCACCGGCATCCCGGTCTTCAAGCTGACCGAGGAGGAGTCGCAGCGCCTGCTCCGCATGGAGGACGAGCTCCACAAGCGGATCATCGGCCAGGACGACGCCATCAAGGGCCTGTCGCGGTCCATCCGGCGCACCCGCGCCGGCCTGAAGGACCCGCGCCGTCCCGGTGGCTCGTTCATCTTCGCGGGTCCCTCCGGTGTCGGTAAGACCGAGCTGTCCAAGGCCCTGGCGGAGTTCCTCTTCGGCGACGAAGACGCTCTGATCAGCCTGGACATGTCGGAGTTCATGGAGAAGCACACCGTCTCCAGGCTGTTCGGCTCGCCTCCCGGCTACGTCGGCTACGAGGAGGGCGGTCAGCTCACCGAGAAGGTGCGGCGCAAGCCGTTCTCCGTGGTCCTCTTCGACGAGATCGAGAAGGCCCACCCCGACATCTTCAACTCGCTGCTGCAGATCCTGGAGGACGGTCGTCTGACCGACGCCCAGGGCCGCGTGGTCGACTTCAAGAACACGGTCATCATCATGACCACCAACCTCGGCACCCGTGACATCTCCAAGGGCATCGGGGTCGGGTTCGCGAAGTCCAACGACACCGAGTCCAACTACGAGCGGATGAAGGCCAAGGTGCAGGAGGAGCTCAAGCAGCACTTCCGGCCCGAGTTCCTCAACCGTGTCGACGACATCGTGGTCTTCCACCAGCTGACGCCGGCCGAGATCATCAAGATCGTGGATCTGATGCTCGCCCAGGTGGACGCCAGGCTGAAGGACCGCGACATGGGGCTCGAGGTCTCGCCGGAGGCCAAGCAGCTGCTGGCCGACAGGGGCTACGACCCGGTCATGGGCGCCCGTCCGCTGCGCCGTACGATCCAGCGCGAGCTCGAGGACTCGCTGTCGGAGAAGATCCTGTACGGCGAGCTCCGGCCGGGCCAGGTCGTCAAGGTGACGACCGAGGGTGAGGGCGACAACGCCAAGTTCATCTTCAAGGGCGAGTCCGCCTCGAAGGTCCCGGACTCGGCCGCGGCCATCGCCGCACCGATCCAGCACTGACGGATCCCGCGAAGCCCCCGTGTGAGATGCCTCACACGGGGGCTTTCGTATGCTCGCCGAGACGCCAGGCCCTTTCCCCCTCCCGTGAGCGCGGCGGCCCTGCCCGGCGGCCTCCAGGAGCCCCGGCCTGCTCGGTGATGGGCGTTTGCCCAGGCGGGGACTTCGGGAGAGGCCGGCCTGGCCGGTGATATCCGTCCGCCGTAGTGGGCATGGCGACGTAACGGGGAGAGCCTGCTCGGGCGGCGGCTCACGCACTCCGGCCGTTGCGTAATTGTTGGGGTACCGGATGTACCGCCACCACCACGAGTAGTACTACACTGCGTAGAGCTTCGCCAAGTCTCATCCAAGCGACTCACAAGAGCGCGTTCCTAGGCTGAGGCCTGCTCCCCGGGGAGTAGTGCGGAATCAACTCAGGGCGGACGCGCGACCCACCATCGAGCAGGCATGCTCGCAAGGGCCGGCACGTCCCGAGGGCGGACGACGGAACATCAAGAGCAAGCCGTGGAGGAAACCGATGCGCCTACGTCACGATGACGGAACGCTCGTTCACCTCGCCTACAACGCAGGCGTCCACCCCGCTGAGGACCTGGAGAACCTGATCGCGCACCTGACCCGTTACGCGGTCCCGGTGCGCAAGCGGTTGGGCGTGGAGCGCATGGGCATCGGGCTGTGGCTCTCGCCCACCGTCGCCGACCACCTGACGGCCGACCGCATCGAGCTCGTACGGCTGCGCCGCTCCCTGGAGGAGCGCGGCCTGGAGGTCGTGAGCCTCAACGGCACCGGAGGCCGCAACCAGGAGGTCCCCGGCCCCGACTGGGCCAAGCCCGAGCGCTACCGCTACACCATGGCCCTGGCCAAGATCCTGGCGTTCCTGCTGCCGGAGGATGTGCGGTTCGGGAGCATCTCGACGATCCCGATCGGGTGGCGCCGCGACTGGCCGGCCGACCTGCACACGATCGCGACCCGCCGCCTCGAGCGCCTGGCGCGCGAGCTGCGCGGCATCTACAGCGTGACCGGCAAGACGATCAGGGTCGGGTTCGAGCCGTGGCCCGGATGCGTGCTGGAGACCACCGAGCAGGCGCTCGAGCGCGTGTGCGGCATCGACTCCGAGCACCTGGGCGTCTGTCTGGACGCCTGTCACCTCGCCTGCGGCGCCGAGGAGTGCGGTACGGCGCTGAAGGGGCTGGCCGCGGCCGGCGCGCCGGTGGTCAAGCTGGGGCACGTGCACAACCACACGGGGGAGACGCCGAACACGGGGGCGGTGCTCCACGACACGCTCACGGCGATGCTGTCGGGGGCGGTCAGCGGGAGCGCGCACATCGAGGTCGAGACGCACAACCTGACCGTGCCCGGGCGCGCCAAGGGGCCGGGGGCGCTGGTGTCGCTGCTGGCCGACGAGCTGGACTGGGCCCGTACGAACCTCACCAGCCTGGGCCTTCAACTGGCCGCCTGACCTCAGAGCGTCCCGAACCAGCCGGGGATGTCGAGGCGCCAGAGGTTGGCCGGCGTCATCCTGCGCAGATCGGACTCCAGGGCCAGCAGGCGCTCCTCTCCGAGCTCCTCGGCCCAGCGGGCGCGCAGGGTGTCGAAGATGCGGGCCGAGCGGTTCAGGGCATCCATCCCGTACGGAGTGAGCCGGACGATCTTGCGTCTGGTGTCGTGCGGGTCGGAGGTCCTCTCCACGTAGCCCACGCGTTCCAGGGTCTCGATGGTCTTGCCCGCGGCCTGTTTGGAGACCCCGAGGATACGCCCCAGCTCGACGGCCGTGGAGCCGCCCCGGCCGATCGCCTGCATGACGAACCCATGCATGGGGCGCATGTCCGGATGCCCCTGCCGGGCAAGCTCGGCATGGAGTTCGTCGATCAACATCCTGAACGCGAGCAGCAGACGGAGCGGTAGTTCGAAGCCTTCGCTTGACATGATGGACAACCTGATTGACTATATGGACAACGTAGTTGCCTATTTTAGGGGGTTCAGGGAGTGACTGTCGTACGTTCGGCGGAAGCGCGGCGATCGGAGACTCCTGGCGGGGTCATGACGACGTTCGCCTCGCCGACGCAGGGAGGGGCCTCGCGGTCGTTGTGGCGGGTCGACGCCCGGCCGGGCGCCGAGGGGCCGGTGCACGATTTCGACAGCGAGCAGGTGTGGAGCTGGGTGGCCGGGGCGGCGACCGTGGAGCTGGGCGGTGACACGTTCAGCGTGGCCGCGGGCGACACCGTCGTCATGCCCGCCCGTACGGTGCGGCGGGTCCTCGCCGACCCCGCCGCCGGTTACACCGCCATCGTCACGGCACCGGCCGGTGCACGGGCCATGACCGCCGACGGGGCCGACTACGGCGTCCCGCCGTGGATCGCGTGAAAGGAGATCCTGATGTCTGTTGTTCTGTCCGGTGATTCCCGTAAGACCGAGACGCCCAACGGTGTCATGACCACACTCGCCTCCCCGACCCAGGGCGGGGCGGGACAGGCGATGTGGCGGGTGGACGCCAGGCCCGGCATGGTGGGGCCGGTGCACGCGTTCGACGCCGAGCTGGTGTGGACCTGGCTCGACGGGAGCGCCGTCGTCGAACTGGGCGGCGAGCGGGTCGAGGTCGGCGCGGGTGACACCATGGTGCTGCCCGCGAACGTGAGCAGGCAGATGTTCGCCGATCCGGTGCGCGGCTTCGTGTCGATCGTGGTGGCGCCTCCCGGGGCCGAGGCCTACAACCCGGACGGGGTCTCCGACCCGGACGCGTGCGACCTCGCGCCCAAGGGCACGGAGCGCACCGTGCCCCCGTGGATCAGGTAGCCGGCAGACGGTACGTGCCGTCGTCCAGGTGCTCGGCCAGGCCGTCGGTGATGAGGCCGTCCAGGGCGCGCTCGCGCTGCACCGCGTCGTCCCACACCACGTCGAGTGCGGCCTTGGGCACCGGGCCGTGGGCCGACCGCAGCACCTCGAGGAGGCGGCCGCGGCACTGGCGGTCGGTGCCCGCGTACGTCTGGCCCTTGCGCGCGGGCCCGGCGTGCGGCGGCTTGCCCGCCAGGCGCCAGGCGCACAGGTGAGTGATCGGGCAGTCGGCGCAGCGCGGGGCGCGGGCCGTGCAGACGAGCGCTCCCAGCTCCATCACGGCCACGCCCCAGCGGGCGGCGCCCAGCTCGGGCAGGAGGGCCTCGGCGAGCCGCCGCTCGGCCGCTGAGGTGGCCGTGGGCGGGTACTCCTCGGCGCGTACGGCCCTGGCGAAGACCCGCCGGACGTTGGTGTCGAGGATGGCGTGGCGGCCGCCGTACGCGAAGCTGGCGACCGCGGCGGCGGTGTACTCGCCGATGCCGGGCAGCGCCAGCAGGGTCGCGTGGTCGGAGGGCACCTCGCCGCTGTGCTCCTCGGTGATGGCCCGCGCGCAGGCGTGCAGCCGGAGCGCCCGGCGCGGGTAGCCGAGGCGGCCCCAGTGGCGTACGGCCTCGCCCGGCTGCTCGGCGGCCAGCGCCTTGGGGGTGGGCCAGCGGGCCATCCACTCGTGCCAGACGGGCAGGACGCGTACGACCGGGGTCTGCTGGAGCATGATCTCGCTCACCAGCACGCCCCACGGGGTCGCGTCGGCGGCACGCCACGGGAGTTCTCGGGCGTTGTCCTCGTACCAGTCCAGAACGGGGGCGTGTAGGAGGTTCGGCTCAACCACGAGGTCAAGCGTATTCGTAGAAGGCCGCCTTCGGCGTGTCGTCACTCTTCGTAGCAGCCATGGAACCATCCTGTGCGTATGGATCCGGATACTATGCGTGGCGACGGCGGTGACGTTTACTGGCGGCGCCGGATGAGCGTCCTGGTGGCGGTCCTCGTCGTGGTGGCCGTCGTGGCATGGGCCTGCTCCAGTGGGGGCAGCGGGCCGGAGCGCGCGTCCAGCGCGCAGACATCACCGAGCGCTACCCCCGTCGTCGATCCGCTGCTGGCGGGGCTCCGTACGCTCGCCATGGGCACGGCCAGCCCGTCGCCGACCCCCACGGGCACCGCTACGGGCACCCCCACGGCCACCTCGGCGGCGCTCCCCAGGCGCCCAGGCGAGCCCTGCGCCCCAGGGGACCTGGTGCTCAGCCTCCAAGGGGGCAAGGAGGAGATCTACTCGGCCGGCGCCCTCCCCACGTTCATGGTGACGCTGGTGAACACCGGCCCCGTGATGTGCACGACCGACGTCGGGCCGCGCGCCATGGAGGTCCGCATCACCTCGGGGGAGGACCGCATCTGGTCCACCGCCGACTGCGTCAGCGGGGTGGGCCCGGAGATCAAGAAACTGCAGCGCGGGGTGCCGTACGTCCGGGCCCTGGAATGGGACCGGCACCGCTCCAGCACCGACTGCCGGGCCACCCCGGCCACCGCGCTGCCGGGGACGTACGTGGCCACGGTGCACATGGGCGAACTCCGCAGCCCCAAGGGCGTCTTCCACCTCCGCTGAGCTCCTGACGGCGGCTGCACGAACCCTTAGGCGCGGTCGTAGCGCATGACCACGACGTTGGAGTCGCAGGTGCGTGACTCGACGAGCCGCAGGTTGAGCCGGTCCTCCCGAGGCAGGAACAGGCGCCTGCCGCCGCCCAGCACGACCGGGTGCACGGCGACGTGGTACTCGTCGATCAGGCCGTGGTCGGTGAGCGTGGCGGCCAGCCGGGAACCTCCGGTCAGAAGCAGGTCCTTGCCCGGCTTCCGCTTGAGCTCGGCGACCTCCTCGGCGACGTTCTCCCTGATGACGGCAGCGGTCCACGCCGTCTCGGCCAGGGTGGTGGAGATGACGATCTTCGGGGTGCTCCGCCAGATCGGCGCGTAGCTCAGGACGTGCGGGTGGTCCGACATCGACTCGGCGGTCGGCCAGAAGCTCACCATGCCCTCCCACACGCCGCGCCCGTACAGCAGGGTGTCGACCCGCTCGGTGAGCGCGTCGGAGTACGCCGAGAGCTCCTCGCCCATCACCGGCCAGTCGAACTCGCCCTGCGGCCCGTCGATGTGCCCGTCGACCGAGGTGTGCACCCAGTAGATGACCTTGCGCATGTCCTGCTCCCTCATGTCAGCTCTTCCGCTTTCATGGAGGGGTCGGAGCGGCGCGCCCGTTCTTCACATCCTCGCCGAGAATTTTTTCGGGACTCAGACGTAGCGCTCGAGGATGGAGGACTCGGCCAGGCGGGACAGGCCCTCGCGGACGCTGCGGGCGCGCGACTCCCCGACCCCGCCCACCGCCTGCAGGTCGTCGATGCTCGCCGCCAGCAGCTTCTGCAGCCCGCCGAAGTGGTTGACCAGGCGGTCGACCACCGTGGCCGGCAGGCGGGGGACCTTGGCCAGGAGGCGGAAGCCTCGGGGGCTGACCAGACTGTCCAGATTGTCGGTGCCGTTGTGGCCCAGGACGTGGGCGACGGTCGAGAGGTCAAGCAGCTCGCTGCCCGACAGCTTGTCCAGGTCATGCATCGCGTCGACCAGGCGCCTCTGGCGGCGGCCGGAGGGGGCCGGGAGGTAGTCGCGGACGACCAGCTCGCGCTCCGAGTCGACGCCGGCCACCAGCTCGTCCAGCTGCAAGGAGAGCAGGCGGCCGTCGGTGCCGAGCTCGACCACGTAGCCCTTGATCTCGTCGGCGATCCTGCGGACCATCTCAAGGCGCTGGGCGACCGCGGACACGTCTCTGACCGTGACCAGGTCCTCGATCTCCAGGGCCGACAGGGTGCCGGAGACCTCGTCCAGGCGGTGTTTGTAGCGCTCGAGGGTGGCCAGGGCCTGGTTGGCCTTGGAGAGGATGACCGCCGACTCCTCCAGGACGTAGCGGATGCCGTCGAGGTAGAGGGCGATGATGCGCATCGACTTGCTGATGGCGATGATCGGCAGGCCCGTCTGCCTGGCCACGCGCTGGGCGGTGCGGTGGCGGGTGCCGGACTCGTCGGTGGGGATGGCCGGGTCGGGCACGAGGTGCACGGCGGCGCGCACGATCTTGTCGTCGTCGCTCAGCACGATGGCGCCGTCCATCTTGGCCAGCTCGCGCAGCCGGGTGGCCGAGAAGTCGACGTCGAGCTCGAAACCGCCGCTGCAGACCTCTTCGACGACCCTGTTGTAGCCGAGCACGATCAACCCGCCGGTCTGCCCGCGCAGGATCCGTTCCAGGCCGTCGCGCAGAGGTGTGCCCGGGGCCACCGCGGCCAGGGCTTCGCGACGGCGGTCGTCCAGACTCCTATCCACATGACCCCCGTGTCGATCGGTCACGCCCAGCTTAGCCGCGCTATGTCACGTGTGTGAGGGCGTCCCAGACGTTCTCTGCCTGCACCACCTCGAACCCGGGTGCGAACGCCACCGGCCCCACCGGCACCAATGACCGCTGCCCGGTGCGCCTGCGGCCGCCTTCTTCGAGGGATCCGGCCGGTACGAGTGCCCGCTTGAAACCCAGTCTGGCCGCCTCCGTCAGCCTCCTGCGTACGTCCTTGACCGGCCGCAACTCGCCCGCCAGGCCCACCTCGCCGAGCGCCACGAGCCCGGGCGGCAGCGGTTTGTCGCCGGCGGCGCTGGCCACGGCCAGCATGACCGACAGGTCCACGGCGGGGTCGGCCAGCTTGATGCCGCCCACGGTGGCGGTGAACACGTCGCAGCCGCCCAGCCGGGCGTTGAGCCGGCGCTCCAGGACGGCGAGGATCATCTGCACGCGGTAGGTGTCGAGGCCCGACGACGTGCGCCTGGGCTGCTGTGCCTCCGTGCGGGCCACCAGGGCCTGGACCTCGGCGGGAAGGGGGCGCGTGCCCTCGACGGTGACGGTGACGCAGGTGCCGGGCACCGGCTCGCTGCGCCGGGAGACGAACAGGCCGCTCGGGTCGGTGATGCCCTCGATGCCCCGCTCGTGCAGGTCGAAGCAGCCGACCTCGTCGGTGGGCCCGAACCGGTTTTTGATCGCACGCACCATGCGCAGCCTGGAGTGGCGGTCGCCCTCGAAGTTGAGCACGACGTCGACCAGGTGCTCCAGGGTGCGCGGGCCCGCGATCGAACCCTCCTTGGTGACGTGACCGACGAGCACCGTGGCCATGTTGCGCTCCTTGGCCAGGCGGACCAGGTTGGCCGCGACCTCGCGGACCTGCGTCACCCCGCCGGGCACGCCGGTGGCCTGCGCGGAGCCGACCGTCTGCACCGAATCCACCACCAGCATGCTGGGCTGGACCTTCTCCACATGGGAGACCAGGGCCGACAGCTCGGTCTCCGCGGCGAGGTAGAGATGGTCGCGGATCGCGTCGATGCGGTCGGCGCGCAGCCGCACCTGGGCCGCCGACTCCTCGCCCGTCACGTAGAGGACCGTCTCGCGCTCGGCGATGCGGGCCGCGGCCTCCAGCAGGAGCGTGGACTTGCCGATGCCGGGCTCGCCGGCCAGCAGCACGACCGCCCCGGGCACCAGACCGCCGCCGAGCACCCGGTCGAGCTCACCGACACCGGTCGTGCGCGCGGCCGCCACCTCGGCCTTGACCTGCCCGATCGGCACGGCAGGCGCGGTGGTGGCGCCGGCCTGGACGACGTTGACGCCGGCGCGCGCCCCCTCCTCGTCGACCGTGCCCCACGCCTGGCACTCGCCGCACCTGCCCACCCATTTCGTGGTGCGCCACCCGCACTCGGCACAGCGGTATCCGGGCTTCTGGGCTGTCTTGGCCATGCGGAGCAGGCTAGCGGTCCGCACCGACAATCCTCGACAGCCGCGAGGGGTTACTCGAGGCCCAGCTCCGCGACGAGCATGCGCTTGGGCTTGGCGCCGACGACCTGCTTGACCGGCTCGCCGTTCTCGAACAGCAGCAGCGTCGGAATGCCCATCACCCCGTAACGGGCCATGATCTCCGGGTTCTCGTCGGTGTTGAGCTTGCCGATGGTCAGCCCGTGCTCCGCCTCGATCTGGTCCAGCACCGGAGCCACCATGCGGCACGGCCCGCACCACTCGGCCCAGAAGTCGACCAGCACCGGCTTGTCGCTCTTGAGCACCTGCTCCTCGAAGTTCTCCGTGGTCAGCGTGATCATGTCTATCCCCTTACGAAGCAACCTGGGCATGACTGCGCGAGCTGGGCGGCCACCTCGGCGCGGCGGGCGAGCAGGACGCGGATCTCCTCGTCGATCTCGTTGAGCTTGCGCTCGTAGACCTCGACCGACTCCGCGCAGGAGCCGCCCGTGCTGTGCCCACGGCGCAGACAGTCGACGAACGGCCGCGTGTCCTCCAGCGTGAACCCCACCTTGATCAGCGCGCGGATCTCGGACACCAGCTTGACGTCGTCCTCGCTGTAGTCGCGGTAGCCGTTGGCCGTGCGGCGGGCTCTGAGCAGCCCGTGCTGCTCGTAGTAGCGGAGCGAGCGGGTGCTCACTCCGGTGCGTTCCGCCAGCTCTCCGATGCGCATGCCTTCACCGTAAACGTTGACACCGACGTCAATGTCAAGGCCGGCGAGGGAGCGCCGTCGTCTGGAGGAGCGGCGGGAGCGTAGCGACCAGAGCGGGGGAAGGCGGCGGCATCAAGGGCGAGCGAGCCCGCCTCCACGGAGTGGAGGCCATGAACTCAGTAGTAGCGCCAGCGCAGGACGTTCGGATAGGCGAGCTCCAGGCCCGGCGTCTCGGCGATGGCCTGCTCGGCCACCTCGGGCGCGAACTCGATGCGCAGCACCGCCTCCAGGTCCGCCCGCCGCTCGAAGGCCATCCTGAGGTCGAGCGGCCGCCGCTGCCACCCCTGGCGGACCCAGAACGACTCGACCTCCTGAGCGGAGTACGTCGGCACCGTACGTGAGAACCAGCGGCCGAACGACCCGCGCGTGGCGTCGAGGTCGAGCACGAAGGCCGCGCCGCCGCGGCGTACCACGCGGGACAGCTCGCGCAGGCCCGGCTCGCAGCCAGGACCGAAGAAGTACGCCCACCGCGCGATGGCCACGTCCACGCTCGCGTCGGGCAGCGGCAGGTCTTGGGCCGCGGCGGCGTGCACGGTCACGTTGGCCAGCGCGGCGCAGCGGCGGCGGGCGAGCAGCGCGAGGTCACCGTGCGGCTCCACCCCGATCACCGTCCCCGCCGTGGCGGAGAGCACGGGCAGGTGGTAGCCGGTGCCGCAGCCGATGTCGAGCACCGTGCCGCCGTCCCAGGGGCGCAGCGCGCGCATCTCCGCGTCGGCCGCGCCTTCGGGATCGACGGCCCGGTTCTCCAGCTCGTAGATCTGGGGCGTGTTCCAGATGTTCGGGCTGGGGATCGCACCCTTCGCTATCCGTGGCATGCCCCAAAGTTAAGACACCCCCTGGACACGGCTCACCAAGCGGCTCACCAAAGGGGCTTTCGCGCCAGATCCGCTTCACCGGCTTAGGCTGGCAGCGTGGCTGATGTCATCCGCGTGCCCAATGCGAAGATCGCATTGTCCACCGCCTCGGTATATCCGGAACGCACTCCTGACGCGTTCGAGCTGGCCGCACGCCTCGGCTACGACGGCGTGGAGATCATGGTGGGCGCTGATCCGGTGAGCCAGGACATCGACGTGATCGAGCGGCTCTCCGAGCATTATCACGTCCCCGTCCTGGCCATTCACGCTCCCTGCCTGCTGGTCACCCAGCGGGTCTGGGGCCGCGACCCCTGGGCCAAGCTGGTCAAGGCGCGCAAGGCGGCCGAACGCCTGGGCGCCACGACGGTCGTGGTCCATCCGCCGTTCCGCTGGCAGCGTGAGTACGCCAGGGAGTTCGAGACGGGGCTGGCCAGGATGCGTGACGAGACGGATGTCACGTTCGCGGTCGAGAACATGTTCCCGCTCAAGGCCAGAGGCAACGACGTGGTGCCCTACTCGCCCGACTGGAACCCGATCGACTACGACTTCCCCCAGGTCACGCTCGACCTGTCGCACACGGCGGTGTCGGGCTCCGACGCCATGGAGATGGCGACCAAGCTCGGCGACAGGCTGGCGCACGTGCACCTGGCCGACGGCCTCGGCGTGACGAACAAGGACGAGCACCTCGTGCCCGGCAGAGGCAACCAGCCGTGCGCCCCGCTGCTGGAGCGACTGGCCAACACCGGCTATTCGGGACTGGTGGTGCTGGAGGTCAACACGCGCAAGGCGGCCAGCCGCACCGAGCGGATCGACGATCTGGCGGAGGGGCTCGCGTTCGCGCGGCTGCACCTGGCGGCCACCTCATGAACATGGGGCCGATCAAGGACCTGGGCAGGGTGTTCGACCGGGTGGCCGACGCGTACGACGCGGGCAGGCCCTGCTATCCCGACGAGACGTTCCGCGCGCTCGGCGAGCTGTCCGGCGTCGAGCTCGACGGCGCCCTCACGGTGGACGTCGGCGCGGGCACCGGCATCATGACACGCGCTCTCAGGGCGCGCGGCTCCCGCGTCATCGCGGTCGATCCGGGCGCCGAGATGCTCGCCCGCCTGGTCTCACGTTCGGAGAGCGGCCCGCCCGCCGTCGCGGCCGTGCTGGCGGACGGCAACGCGCTCCCGCTGGCCGACGGCGTGGCCGACCTGGTGACGTACGCGCAGTCGTGGCACTGGCTCGACCCGGTGGCGTCGATCGCCGAGGCCAGGCGGGTGCTGCGGCCCGAGGGGGCCATCGCGGGCTGCTGGAACTTCAACCACGCGGCCCAGGCCGAATGGCTGGCCGCCTACGAGGCCCGCCTGGCGGAGGCCGTGCCCGCCTACTACGGTCCCGCGGTCGAGCAGTGGTCGGCGCCCCCCATCGCCTCGGCCTTCGAGGTGATCGAAGAGCGCTGGATCCCCTGGACCCGGCTGGTGGGCATCGAGGACTTCCTGCTCGACCTGCGCTCACACTCCTACATGGCGGCGCTCCCGCCGGAGTACGCGGACGAGCTGGTCGAGCGGCAGCGCGTGGAGCTGCGCCGGGAGTTCCCCGAGGGCATGCTGCCCGTGCCGATGCGGGTCTACCTGGCGGTGGGCCGGTGACGACCAAGCGAGGGCCCGGGCGCAGGCCCGGGTCGGCCGACACGCGGGGCGAGATCCTCACGGCGGCCAGGAAGGTGTTCGCGGAGAAGGGGTTCGACAAGGCCACCGTGCGTGCCATCGCCCGTGAGGCCGAGGTCGATCCCGCCCTCGTGCACCACTACTTCGACACCAAGGAGGGCATGTTCGCGGCGGCCATGCAGCTGCCGATCACTCCTGATCAGGTCATCCCGGCGCTGCTCGAAGGCCCGCGCGAGGAGGTCGGCGAGCGGCTCGTACGCCTCATACTCCAGGTCACCGCCGCGCCGGAGACGCGCGAGCCGATGGTGGCCCTGATCCGCTCGGCCATGACCAACGAGCAGGCGGCCACGATGTTCCGCGAGTTCATCTCCAACGCGCTGCTCTTCCAGGTGGCCGACCGGCTGGACGTGCCGCATCTGCGGATCGAGGCGGCCTTCGCGCAGATGTACGGCGTGATCATGGGCCGCTACGTGATCAAGCTGGAGCCCCTGGCGAGCGCCGGTCACGACGAACTCGTGGAGCTGCTCGCGCCGACCGTCCAGCGGTACTTGACCGGCTAGAGCATTGTTCTGCATACACCGATGACCTTAGGGTATGTCCCGTATTCCGGAAATATTACTCGCGGGTAGGATCGCCGGGAGATGCCGGCGAAGCGGGTGACCGTACGCTGGCAGCCAACGTCGTCTGTGGGAGGACCCGTGCTCTGGGTAGCCATCATCGGACTAGTGATGACCGTCCTGGCGGTGGCCGTCGCCGGCCGCAGGGTGCTGTTCCTGTTCAGGCTCGCGACGGTGGGGCCGCCCGCCCCCGAGCGGATCGAGTACGCCAGGACCCATGCGGGGGATGAGCTCAAGGCGCAGCTCGTCGAGGTGTTCGGACAGAAGAAGCTGCTGAAGTGGACCCCGTCGGGCACCGCGCACTTCTTCGTCATGTGGGCGTTCTTCATCCTGCTGACCGTCTACATCGAGGCGTACGGCGCGATCATCCAGGGCGCGATCACCGGCAGGCCCGACTTCCACATCCCGCTGATCGGCACCTGGGGCGTCCTCGGCTTCCTGCAGGACTTCATCGCGGTCGCGTGCGTGCTCGGCCTGGTCGCGTTCGCCGCGATCCGGATCAAGAACTCTCCCAAGACGCTCGGCCGCACCTCCCGCTTCTCCGGCTCGCACCTCGGCGGCGCGTGGCTCGTCCTGTTCATGATCTTCAACATCATCTGGACGCTGTTCCTCGCCCGCGGCGCGTCGGCCGCCAACGGCAACTTCCCCTACTCCTCCGGGGCGTTCGTCTCGCTGGCGATCGGCGACGCGCTGCCGCACAGCGCGCTGCTGGAGGAGATCGCGCTGCTGCTACACATCGGCTTCATGCTGGTGTTCCTGGTCATCGTGGTGAACTCCAAGCACCTGCACATCTTCACCGCGCCGCTCAACGTGCTGTTCTCGCGCCGCCCCGACGGCCTGGGCGGCGCGCCCGAGATGCGCGTGGCCGGCAAGCCGGTCGACTTCGAGGACGAGGACCTCGACCCGGAGAAGCTCGGGCGCGGCAAGATCGCCGACACCACGTGGAAGGGCTTCCTCGACTTCTACTCCTGTACGGAGTGCGGCCGCTGCCAGTCGCAGTGCCCGGCGTGGAACACCGACAAGCCGCTGTCGCCGAAGATGCTCATCCTCGACCAGCGTGACCACGCCTTCCAGGTGGCCCCGTACCTGCTGGCGGCCCAGCAGGGCGTCGAGCACAAGGACACCGACGTGCTGGCGCTGCTGGACAAGCCGCTGGTCGGCGAGGACGGCGTGATCCACCCGGACGTGCTCTGGTCGTGCACCAACTGCGGCGCCTGCGTCGAGCAGTGCCCGGTGGACATCGAGCACATCGACCACATCCTCGACATGCGCCGCTACCAGGTGATGGTGGAGTCGTCGTTCCCGTCCGAGGCGGGCGTGATGGTGAAGAACCTGGAGAACAAGGGCAACCCCTGGGGCATGTCCGAGATGAAGCGGGCCGACTGGATCGGCGAGCTCGACTTCGAGGTCGAGGTCGTCGACGAGAAGATGCCCGAGGACACCGAGTACCTGTTCTGGGTGGGCTGCGCGGGCGCGCTCGAGGACCGGGCCAAGAAGACCACCAAGGCCGTGGCGGAGTTGCTGCACATCGCGGGCGTGAAGTTCGCGGTGCTCGGCCCGATGGAGGCGTGCACCGGCGACCCGGCCCGCCGCCTGGGCATGGAGTACCTGTTCAACATGCTGGCCCAGCAGAACATCGAGACGCTCAACGAGGCCGGCGTCAAGAAGATCGTCGCCACCTGCCCGCACTGCTTCAACACCCTGGCCAACGAGTATCCGCAGCTGGGCGGCACGTACGAGGTCGTGCACCACACGCAGCTGCTGTCGAAGCTGGTGGACGAGGGGCTGCTCACCCCGATCACGCCGATCGAGGAGAAGATCACCTATCACGACCCGTGCTTCCTCGGCCGCCACAACAAGGTTTACTCCCAGCCCCGCGACATCATGTCCAAGGTGCCGGGCGTGCGGACCCAGGAGATGCACCGCCACAAGGACCGCGGCTTCTGCTGCGGCGCCGGCGGCGCGCGCATGTGGATGGAGGAGCGCATCGGCAAGCGCATCAACACCGAGCGCGTGGACGAGGCGCTGACCACCGACCCCGACACCGTCTCCACCGCCTGCCCGTTCTGCATGGTGATGCTCGGCGACGCCATCAACGAGAAGAAGAACAACGGCGAGGCCAAGGAGTCGCTCGAAGTCGTGGACGTGGCACAGCTCTTGATCAAGTCGGTCAAGGGCGCTTCCTGACCCCTGGCTGTCGGACTCCCTCACCGTCGCTGTAGGGCAGCCTCGCATGTCAGCGACCCAAGTGTCCGAAATCCGACATCCACATAACGGGAAAATCACGGTAACCTCAACGTCGCATGGCTCTATTCGACGGGGAGGGGGCTCGTGATGGGCGTCGTCGTCACGGACGCCGAAGTCACCTTGGCCGACGTCCTCGCCCTCCGGCTCGCCATCGACGCACCACTGGAAGCCGGCACCGAGCTCGTGCTCAGGCATCGCACCACGGGGGTCGAACGTGACGTGCGGCTCGGCACGCCGGGCGCGCGGGCCCGTGAGGCCACGCTCGCGGTCTCGCTCGCGCCGCTGGAGCTCACCGCCGGGCGCTGGGACACCTACCTGCGGCGCGACGGCAAACGCAGCAGGCTGCGCAGCGTCGATCCCGGCTTCTCGCTCGATCACCTCGACGCGTACGCGCTGTGCCGGCGGACCCTCGCCTACCGCTCGTACCGCACGCGCAACGGCTACCTGGCGCTGAAGATCTCCGACGCCGAGCCGGTGGCCGAGGTGCGCGCGATCTGGTTCAGGGAGGGGCGGTTCGAGGTGATGGGCCTGCTGGCGTACACGGGGCTCGAGGACGACGACTCCCGCCACGAGGCCAGGCTGACCCTGGACCGCAGGCAGACGAACACGCGCCTCCGCGCCACGGCCACCGTGCAGGGCGTGCGCTTCCACGCCGCGGTGTCGCTCGTGGACGTGGTCGCGGCCGACCCCGACACCGGGGCGGACTCGGGCACCTGGGAGCCCGCGCTGGAGGTCGAGGGCGTGCCCACGCCACTCAGGCTGGGCTCGCGGCTCGACGACGTCGACGGCAAGAGACGCCGGCTGCACTATCCCTCGGCCACCGTGGACGGCGTGCCCATAAGGCCCGGCTACACCGCCGACGACGAGCTGCGGATCGAGGTGGGCGGATGAAGGTCAGCCTGCTCCTCACCTCGGCGTACGCCATGCGGGGCGACGTGCGTGCCGCGCTCAACCTGGCCGGCGCCCTGTCCGAGCGGCACGACGTCGAGGTGATCAGCGTACGGCGGCAGAAGGAGAAGCCGTTCTTCCCCGTCGCGCCCGGGGTGGCCATGCGCAGCGTGATCGACGCCAGGCCCGGTGTCAGGCACCTGCTCCCACGCGGACAGGTACGCACCGAGGTGGCGCTGTGGCGGCTGCTGCGCAACCTCAAGTCCGACGTGCTGATCACCACCAGGCCGGGGCTCGGCGTCCAGGCCGCCAGGCACGCCCCGCGCGAGACCCTGAAGATCGCCAGGGAGTGGGGCAGGCCCGTGGTGCCAGGGCCGGTGAAACGCCTCTATCCGCGCCTGGACGCCGTCGTGACGGCCACCGAGTCGGCCGGCGAGGAGTGGAGCAAGCTGCTCACCGACGGGCCCGCCGTGCACTCCGTGCTGGACGCGCTGCCTGATGGCCCGTGGCCGCGCTCGCGCATGGACAACAGGATCGTGGCGGCCGGCGGGCGGTGGGTGCCGGTCAAGGCGTACGACCGGCTGATCAGGGCGTTCGCGATCGTGGCGGACAAGCGGCCCGACTGGCGGCTGCGGCTGTACGGCGGCGGCCCGGAGGAGCGGCGGCTGCGCACGCTGGCCCGCGACCTCGACCTGCACAACCACGTCTACTTCATGGGCATGACGCCCGACCTGGCGGGCGAGTTCGCCAAGGCGTCGATCGTGGCCACCACCTCGCGCAGCGAGGACCTGGGCATGGCCGTGCTCGAGGCCATGGGCTGCGGGGTGCCCGTGGTGGCCTTCGAAGGGGCCAGGGGGCCGGAGGAGTTCGTGGCGACGGGCTACAACGGCGTGCTGGTGCCCGAGACCCAGGACGAGCTGGAGCTGTTCGCGGCGGCCCTGCTGGCGCTGATCGACGACGAGCGCAGGCGGCGCTCACTCGCGGCGGGCGCGCTGGACACCGCCGTGCGCCACGCGGCCGGCGAGGTGGCCGAACAGTGGGAGAAACTGATCACAGACCTCCGCTGAATATCTCTTCCAGGTACCGTAGAAGCATGCATGGGTACAGCGGAGACAAGCAGGCGTATCTGACGCGTCTCAGGCGGATCGAGGGTCAGATCAGGGGCCTGCAGCGCATGGTCGATGACGACGCTTACTGCATCGACGTGCTCACCCAGGTCTCCGCGGCCACGCGGGCGCTCCAGGCGGTGGCGCTGGGGCTGCTGGAGGAGCACATCTCCCACTGCGTCGCGGATGCGATCAGCACTGGCGGGCCGGAGGCCGACGCGAAGGTCAAGGAGGCCTCGGCGGCCATCGCGCGACTCGTCCGCTCTTAGTCCTCCTCAAGAGGGACACCCTGCGGCGCGATTGACTAGTTATAGGAAACCCCGGAAACCTGTTAACTAGGTCCCCGGGGCTAGTAATCGCGATTGATCCTTCAGCGGCTCGCCGAAGTCCGCAATCCGAGCGCGTCGTCGAGTTCGTCCAAGGTCAGCCGCCGCTCGCTGACAGCCACGGCCGTGAGCACCTCGGCGTAGAGCGCAATCTCGTCCAACGCGACACGGTCGTGGACCCGAGAGTCCAGGTCGTCGTGCCCCACCGCGTCGTCCTTCCTTCCGCAGCCCACACCCTCTACGAGGTTACGGCGGTGTGCCTTCTGGCGACATGGCCCATCGGAGTCATTCCTTTCCGATCCTCGTGGGCCCCCGTGTGGATCATTTCCCGAATCGGAGATCACAATTCGGAGAATTACCTGATCCTCGAGTGTTAGAACGATATAGGGGGAGTAAGGCAGAAATAGCGGTATTTGTGGTTTAGGTGAGGTCTGTGTGGTTGTCGTCGCGTTCGTGGACGACTCTCCGTACGAGCGCCGTCTGCCCGGCCAGTCCGCTCTGCGGCACTTTGGCCCCCGTCAGCCTCCCCCACGCGAGGCCGGTGGCGTACGCGGCCCCCAGCACGGCCGCCGCGCTCGCCCGGTCGGGCGGCGCCACCTCCAGGGCCGGTGCGGGCTTGGTGAGCACCCTGCCCAGCACGGGGAAGCCCTCGGGCGCGGTCGACTCGCTCGCGGAGGTGCCGGTGAGCCCGGCTCGGTCCAGTTCCCCGTACGCGTGCCTGAGCCGGTGGTCCAGCCGGGCCTGCAGCGTTCCCTTGGAGTCGGACAGATCGGCCAGGAACGTCGCGGCGGCCATGGGCGGGTCGGGCATGAAGGCCAGCGCCTCCACCAGGTCGTAGACGGCGTGTGAGAAGTGCGCTGCCACGTCGTTCTCGACGAGCAGGGCCCGGCACAGCCGCCGCGGGCAGCGGTCCAGCCACTCCGCGCGCAGCGCCTCGGCGTCCGTGAGGGTGTCGTCGAGACCCGGCCGGCGCAGCATGGGCTCGACCATCGTGAGCAGCGCCAGCGCCCGCGGCCTGAAACGGGTGTCGGACATCAGGATCTGGGCCGTGTCGGCCATGACGGCGGCGAGCCTCAGCGCGGCGCGCGGGTGGCCCGCCCGCCGCCGCTCGGACACGAGCGTGACGAGGTCCAGCAGCGGCGGTGCCGGCAGCCAGCGCACCCATTCGTCGCCCGGCAGCGGGCGGCGCAGGTATTCGCCGAACACGGTGATCAGCCGCTCGTTGCCGTCGAACGCCGGCGCGTACGCGCACCACATGATCGTGCCCCAGATGGCCGCCACCGTGCTCGGCACGTCGGAGGCGAAGATCTCGTCGAAGGCCGTCAGCGGGTAGTCCAGCTCCGACTTGCGCCCGCTGGCCCGCAGCAGCACCCGGAGCCGCTCGGTGAGGCCCTCCGGCACGTCAGGGCCGATGAACGCCTGGGTGGAGCCCGGCTCGGCGTGGAAGTCGGGTCCGTACGGGATCACCTCAGGAGGCAGCTCCGCCGCCGCGTGCCGTACCTGTCGTGCCCGTACGCCCCTCGGGGGCGGCGCGAGGTACCAGCGGCCGTCGGCGGGGTCGTGCAGGTGCCAGCGCGCGTGCGCGCCGAAGAGCCACCTGTCGCCATCTGGGGTCACAAGTATTCTGGCGGCCAGTACGTGGGCGCGATCGGGCACGGAAAGCCCTTGCCAGCGCGGGTCCGCGACCATCGCGCGGACCTGGGCCTCGGCGGAGGTGAACGCATCCCAGGGTCGCACGGGCGTCATCGTACTTGGCCGCCTCCGATCATCCATCGGCATTTCACGGCAGAATGTCCGCTATGAGGGCGAAGGTGGCGGGGGCGCTGACAGTCGTAGGTGCGCTCTCCGCCTGCGGCGTGACCACGTCCGCGCCGCCGTCCCCGACCGGGCCAGGAGTGCTCACCCTGGACAGGGCCCAGCCGCCGACGCCCGGTGGCGAGGTGGGCGAGGCCTCGACGGAGTTCCAGAGCGCGGCGGACATGTCGATGTGGACCAAGCTGAGCGACACGGAGAAGGACGTCGACAGGATCGCCAAGCTCGACGTGAACAAGAGCGTGAAGGGCTCGCTGTATCTGGAGCCCAGGACCTCGACCTGGTTCGACGGCTTCCGCGGCCCTTTCGTCTATCAGGAGCTGGCGGGGGACATCCTCATGTACGCCCGGGTCAAGGCCGAGGGCACCAAGGGCGGTCAGCCCCAGCGGAAGTTCTCGCTCGGGGGTCTGATGGCCCGCGAGCCCGGCTCGTACGCCAAGCCCAACTGGGTGTCGGTCACCACCGGCACGGCCGACGAGAGCGGCCGGGTCGAGGTGAAGTACACCCAGGACGGCAGCTCCAAGCCCCAGGAGCTGGCCGTCAAGGCCGGGTGGGTGGACCTCGCGCTCGGCAGGGTCGGCCGCGCCTTCGTCGCCCTCTACCGGGAAGACGGCGGAGCGTGGAAGGTCGGCCGACGCTGGCCGTCCAACCTCCCCGACGTGCTCCAATGGGGTGTAACCGCCTATACCGACTGGGACAGCTATAACGTGCTCAAGAAGGACGCGACCAAGGCCAACGCCAAGCAGATCAAGGGGGTACCCGACCTGAAGCTGACTGTGGATTTCGTCCGTTTCCTCCGGCCCGAGCTGCCCGAGTACGCCGACCCGCTCAACACCGCATCGGTGTCGGACGAGGTCCTGATCAAAGCGATGACGCCTGCCGGTGCCTGAGCGCCTTGGCCATGTAGTTGTCCGGCGTGCGGGCGAAGGAGGCCCGGTCGTCGTCGGTGAGCTCGCGTACGATCTTCCCGGGCACACCGGCCACCAGCACGCCGGACGGGATCTGCTTGCCCGGGCCGACGAGCGCTCCGGCCGCCACCAGGGTGCCCGCGCCGATGCGGGCGCCGCCCAGCACGATCGCGCCGATGCCGATCAGCGCGCCCGACTCGACGTGGGCGCCGTGGACCATGGCCTTGTGGCCCAGGCTGACCCGGTCCTCCAAGATCGCGGGCTCGCCCGGATCGGCGTGCAGACAGGACAGATCCTGTACGTTGCACTCTTCCCCGACCTCTATCCGCTCATCGTCCCCTCTGAGAACGGAGCCGTACCAGATGCTGGACGCCCGTCCCACGCGCACGCTGCCGACCACCACGGCGCCAGGGGCTATGTACGCCTCAGGGTGTATGTCCGGGACTGCCCCGTTATCCAATGCTGCAATGTACATCCGAGACATCGTAATTCCAGGTCCGGCTAAGGCGTTCCGGTTGCGGACGTGGGCAGATGGCAGGAAAGTCGTTTCCTGACGTCTCGTCGTCAGACCCTCACAAGCCGCGCAGTTTTCCCCCGCCTCACGCAAACCACCATTAGGTAGCCCCCATGATGAACCAGCACGAGAGCATTCCCGATCTGATGCAAGAGGACACCTTCGAAGTCGTGATGCGCGGTTACAACCGCCGTCAGGTCCACGACTACATGATCCGCACCCGTAACCAGATAAGGGATCTGGAAGAGCGGCTGGCGCGGGCCATCGACCAGGCAGAGCAGGGCCGCATCGAGCTGGCGGAGGCCAGGCGGCGCATGGTCGAGACGCCGCAGAACTACGAGGACCTCAGCCCCAGGCTCGCCCAGATCCTCCGGCTCGGCGAGGAGGAGGCCGCGGCCAAGCGGGAGGACGCCGAGGCCGAGGCCGCCAGCGTGCGTGACGCGGCCAAGTCGGAGGCCGAACGGCTCCTGACCACCTCCCGTGAGACCGCCGACAAGATCCTCACCTCTGCCCAGGCGGAGGCGGAGCGCCGGGTGAACGAGGCCACGCAGGCCGCGGAGGGGATGCTGGCCCAGGCGGGCACGGACGCGGAGGAGCAGCTCGCGGCCGCCCGCACGGAGGCCGAGGACATGCTGCGCGAGTCGCGCGCCGAGTCCGAGCGCCTGATCACCGCCGCCCAGGCCGAGTCGGAGCAGCTCGTGCAGTCCGCCAACGCGCAGGCCGACAAGCTGGTGTCGGAGGCGCGTGACGAGTCCGAGGCCATGCTCACCTCCGCACGCCAGCGCACCGCCGCGCTGGACGAGCAGGCGGGGCGTCGGGTCGAATACCTGACCAACACGCACACGGAGGTCGTGCGTCGGCTGACCGAGATCGGCTCCGTCCTCGGCGACCTCATGCGTAAGGAGTCGACGGCCGGGGCACTGATCCCCGAGACCGCCACGCCTCCCGCGTCGCCCCAGGACGAGGTGCGGGTCATCATGGACCCGGACGTGGACACGGGCGGGGACCCGGACGAGACGGTCAAGCTCAAGGTCGAGGGGGACGTCTCCGAGGACACCGACGTCCACGTCGTCCGGCTGACCGAAGTCCACAAGTAACCCCGGCCCGCCGGGGGGCGCTTACGCACGCACGGGATGCCGCCCCGCGCGGGGGCCTGACCACCCGCCCCGGGGCGCCACCCCGCGTCGTGCCTTTGCACACGGCCGGACGCGTCGTACGGGACGCACCGCCGTCCTGGCCGGGCGGCGTAGGCGGTGTACTGGGGCGGGTGCGGGGCGCAGGCACACGGCGGTGCCGCGTGGCCCCACAGGCGGAGGCGCGCGGTCCAAGGGCACGGCGGGAGGCGGATGCCTCGCGAGCGGTGGCGCAGGGCACGCGGCCAGATGTGCCCGGCGCATGGCGCGGCCCGAGGCGCACGGCGGATGCGTGTGGCGTGGGCGGCGGCGCACGGCGTGCGGGCGGTGGCGCAGAGCGGTGGCGCGCAGCGGAGGTGCGCGAGGAGAGGCGCTAGCGCACGGTCGAAGGCGTGTGGCGCGTGGGTGGTCCTGCCCGGCCACGGCGCGGTCCGAGGCGCACCACGCGCGGCTGGAGGGGCGGCGGGCGGTCCGGCCGAGGCCGGGTGCGTGCCTGAGGGAGCGTGAGGGCAACTGGGGCGGGGCGGAAGCCTCCGCCCCCGATAGGGTCGGAGGCTTCCGCGATCGTGGCCCCTCCTGTATTTGGAGGCCCGGTGCCGGGGCCGCCGAGACGCTGGACCCGGCACCGGGCTGCTTGTGGACGCCGGCCGCGTAACGGCCTGCGTCAGGGAGGGGCGGGCCCCGCTTGCCAGGGCTGCTGCTCGCCGGCCCGCCTCTCCTGCTCCCGGAGCTGGTCGCGCAGACCGTCCGGGTCGTCCGCGTCGATGGTCATCGCACATCCGGCAGCGTGCTGCGCCGCGCTGAGCGGATGGTGTCTCGTGGCCCACCAGCGGCCCGCGTCGCTCCGCCAGATGGTCCACTGGGGGTACTCCCGGGCGATCTCGGCAAGATGCCCATCAAAGGACATTGCTGTCCGCCTTCCCGGGTCCCCAGGCGAGGTTCCATCTCCTTCGAAGATGAGGCACTTCTCTAGAGAATTCAATGATCGAGATGGACAGGTCAACCTATCGCTTGACAGATGCTCTTGAACTAGGCGTCGAAGTCGTACTGGAGTACGTACGCCGCCGAGTCGAGCACCATCTCGTTGAGCTCGACGGGCAACCCGCCCGACGTGTACGCGGTCCTGGCGATCACGATCACCGGGGTCCCGCCGGGCAGGTCGAGCAGCGCGATCTCGCGTGGCGTCGGCATGCGGGCGCGCACCTCCTCGGTGAAGTGGGCAGGAGGGACGCCGAGGTCGCTCAGCCTGGCGTAGACGCCGCCCGGGCCGGTGTCAGCGAGGGTGATCGCGCTGCCTTCGACCAGGTGCGCCGGGAAGTAGGAGGTGGCCAACTGCACGGGCCTGGTGTCGACCGAGTAGCGGCGCCGACGTACCCATACCTCGCCGCTCTCCAGGACGCCCGCCACCTCCTCGGCGGCCCGCTCCAGAGCCACCTCCACCCGGTCCACCGTGAAAGGCCGGCCCCGCGTGTCCGCATCCCAGATGGCCCGGCCCTGACCCCACTGCTCTCGTGACAGGCGGCGTGAGCCGTGCCTGCGTATCGGTTTGAACAGCCGCACGTAAACCCCCGAACCTCGTTTGGGTACCGCCAGCCCTTCATTGATCAATACGGCAAGCGCCTGCCTGGCGGTGGCTCGTGCGATTGCGTATTCGGCCATCAGCGCGTTCTCGCCCGGTAGTCGGTCCCCGTCGCGCAGTTCGCCGGACAGGATCCGGGCGCGGAGACCGTCGGCGATGCGGCGATAGATAGGGGGCTCGTGGGGTACCGGGGATTCAGACACTATTGATCACCCTCTGTCACCAACCAGGTTGTGGCGTCTCCAGAGAACTTGCCCCGTCTTGTCCACGATCGCACAGATAGAAAGCTTGGTCGTGGGCTTCTTTTGAGCGGATCGTGCCCGAGTGGTGAATTCGACGGGGTTTTAGCAGACCGTTACCGTGGAACGGTCTCAGCCGGTATTCGAACGGCCCACCAGCGGCGAGTAATCAGGGCAAAGATCGCAGCGCCGGCCGTGTTCAGGAGGACGTCGTCGACGGACGAGAAACGACCCAATCGCAAGACGTACTGAAGGACTTCGACGATGACCGAAAATCCGGCCGCGACCGCCGCAACGCGCGCCGTCGAGGACATCGCGCGGCTGCGTACCGGCAGCAGCGCGCCCAGCGCGGCGAACACCAGCAGGTTGCCCCCGACCTGCACGAACACCGCCTCCCACGGCGCTGTGACCAGGTCCGCAAGGTCGGTGAACGGGATGAGACTGACTCCTGTCTGACCGCTCGACGGCGTGAGGGTCATCCAGATCCACGGAGCCGTGCCGACCACTATGCCGACGTCGGCGATCGCCGTGCGCAGGGGCGCCGGATGGCCGGCGCGGACGCGGTGGCGGAAGAGAAGCAAGATTGCTAGCAAGGCGACGGGAAGTGCAAACGTACCAGCAATAATGATGGTTCCCCACAATTCCCACGTCCGCGCCATCCGACCATGATGGCGATGATCGAGGGGTACCGGAAGCTGTCTATCTGGACAGGGTCAGCGGCAGGTGCTCGGACAGGAAACCGAGAGCCACCTCCCATGTACGCTCGGCCGCCTCCGGGTTGTGGAACATCGGGGCCTCGCTGTTGTGGAAGGCGTGCCCGGCCGCCTCCTCGATGTGCATGACCACGTTCGGCCGGCCCTCCGAGGCCCGCTCGACGACGGCCACCCGCCCGCGCTCGATGTACGGGTCGCTGCCGCCGAAGACCAGCAGCAGGGGCGCCGTGATGCGGTCCATGAGACCGGTCGAGTCGGGCACGGCGGAGCCGTAGAAGGACAGGACGGCGTCCAGCTCCACCTGCGCGGCGAGCGTGTAGTCGATCGAGCCGCCCAGGCAGAACCCCAGCGCGCCCACCCCACCGCGCACCTCGGGCAACGAGCGCAGGTGCGCGACCGTCAGCGCGCAGTCGGCCACGCCCTTCGCGAAGTCGAACCCGCTCGCGAGCTCGATCGAGGCCGCGGTGCCCTCGGGGGTGTGCTCGCCCCGCCAGTGGGGGTGGAGGCGCCAGAAGAGGTCCGGCGCGGCGACGACGTAGCCGCGGCCGGCGAGGTCGAGTGCGACCTTCTCGATGTAAGGGCCGACGCCGTAGATCTCCTGGACCAGGAGGATCCCGGGTCCCGTCCCCGAGTCGGGGAACCATAGATGGACGTCGAAGGTGCCGTCGGGGGCAGCGACTTGATCGGTTCTGGTTCGCATGTGCAACAGCATCGCTCATAGCGCTGACGGCGTTCCGGCGAGACGATGCGATCAGGCAGTCCCGACGCACCCGTTGTCCGCCGATCGCTCAGCGATCTATACAGGGGAGAAGAGGAGAGTGTCGTGCTGACCCATTACATCGGTGGCGAGCCGGTGGGCGCGGGTAAGACGTTCCCGGTCCACGACCCCGTGACGGGCACGGTGATCAGCCAGGTGCACGAGGCCGATCCCGAGGTCGTCGACCGGGCCGTGCGCGCGGCCAGGGAGGCGGCGCGCGACTGGGCGGCGATGCCCGTCGGCGAGCGCGCCGGGTGGATGCGGCGCCTGGCCGCGGGCATCGAGGCCCGCTTCGACGACCTGGTGACGGCGGAGATCGCCGACACGGGCAAGCCGCTCGACCAGACCCGCACGCTCGACATCCCGCGCGGCATCGCGAACTTCCGCGCCTTCGCCGAGATAGCCGCCCAGCGCCCGGACGACGCCTTCCACCTGTCCGGCGTGCTCAGCTACACCGTGCGCAGGCCGCTCGGCGTGGTCGCGGTGATCGTCCCCTGGAACCTGCCGTTCCTGCTGATGACATGGAAGCTCGCGCCCGCGCTGGTCGCCGGCAACACGGTGGTGGTCAAGCCGTCGGAGCACACGCCCGGCTCGGCGGCGGTGTTCGCCGAGATCTGCGCCGACGCCGGTCTGCCCCCGGGCGTCGTCAACATCATCTTCGGGTACGGCTCCGCCGGCCAGCTCCTGGTCGAGCACCCATGGGTGGACGCCGTGACGTTCACCGGGTCCACCAAGACAGGCACCGCGATCATGCGGACGGTGGCCGACCGGGTCAAGCCGGTCTCGTTCGAGCTGGGCGGCAAGAACGCCGGGCTGATCTTCGAGGACTGCGACCTCGACCGGGCCATCGACGGGACCGTGAAGTCGGTCTTCACCAACGGCGGGCAGGTGTGCCTGTGCACCGAGCGGCTCTATGTGGAGCGGCCGATCTTCGAGGAGTTCTGCGCCCGGCTCGCGAGCCGCGCCCAGGAGATCGAGCCGCAGCCGATGATCTCCAAGGAGCACCGCGAGAAGGTGCTCTCCTACTACTCCTTGGCCCGCTCGGAGGGAGCCAAGGTGCTCACGGGGGGCGGCGTCCCCACGTTCGGCGACCCACGCGATTCCGGATATTTCGTAGAACCGACGGTAGTGACAGGCTTGTCGGAATGGTCCAGGTTCAACCGGGAGGAGATCTTCGGTCCCGTGTGCCACGTCGCCCCCTTCGACAGCGAGGCCGAGGCGATCGACCTGGCCAACGGCAGCGAGTACGGCCTGGCCGCCACGCTGTGGACGACCAACCTCGACCGCGCCCATCGCGTCGCGCAGCGGCTGGAGGCCGGCCTCGTCTGGGTGAACACCTGGTACCTGCGCGACCTGCGCACCCCGTTCGGCGGTGTGAAGTTGTCGGGCATCGGCCGGGAGGGTGGCATCCAGTCGCTCGACTTCTACTCCGAACCCACCACGATCACCATCAAACTGGAGCAACCCGATGTATGACGAATGGTCCGAGGCCGTGGACACGCAGACCCAGGCCGCCGACCGACTGGCCGAGGCCGCGCGTTCCGGCAAACCGTGCGCGCCGATCAGGGACCTGGTCGGCACGGCGGCCGACGCGTACGCCGTACAGGAGATCAACACGCGGCGGGCGATCGAGGCGGGGCGGCGGCTCGTCGGCAGGAAGGTCGGCGTGACCAACCCGCTGCTGCAGCAGCAGTTCGGCATTGACCAGCCGGACTTCGGCATGCTCTTTGTGGACATGTCGTACGCGGATGGGCTTCCCGTGCCGTTGGACGGGTTGCTGCAGCCGCGGGCCGAGGCCGAGGTCGCGCTGGTGCTCGGCCGGGACCTGATCGGCGGGCCGTTCACGGTGGCCGACGTGCTCAGGGCGGTGGAGTTCGCGCTGCCCGCCATCGAGATCGCCGACTCGCGGATCGCCGGCTGGGACATCACGCTGGCCGACACGGTCGCGGACAACGCGTCGGCGGGCGCGTTCGTGCTGGGCAGCACGCCCGTCTCGCTGATGGGCCTGGATCTTCGGACGGCGGCGATGACGATGACGCGGGGCGGTCAGGAGGTCTCGACCGGCTTCGGCGAGGCGTGCCTGGGCCACCCGCTCAACGCCGCCGTCTGGCTCGCCTCCCGGCTGGGCCCCACGGAGTACGCGCTGCGGGCCGGAGACGTGGTGCTGACCGGCGCGCTCGGCCCGGTGGTGCCCGTCGAGCCCGGGGACGTGTTCGAGGCACGCGTCGAGGGGCTGGGCTCGGTGCGGGCGGTGTTCCCTAAATGAGCGGACGCGTCAAGGGGCTCAGGGTGCCCGGCAAGGCCGTCCCCCGAGGGAGGTTCCCGCACGTCAAACGGGCAGGTGACTTCCTGTACGTCTCGGGTACGAGTTGCCGGCGCCCCGACGACACGTTCGTGGGCGTGGAGGTGGACAAGTACGGGGCGACGAACCTGGACATCCGCGCTCAGACCAGGGCGGTCATCGAGAACATCGGCGACATCCTCAAGGCGGCCGGAGGTTCGCTCGCCGACCTCGTACAGATCACCACGTACCTGGTCAACATGAACGACTTCAAGGGCTACAACGAGGTGTACGCCGAGTTCTTCGACGAGGAGGGGCCCACGAGGGCCACCGTCGCCGTGCACCAGCTCCCGCACCCCCACCTGCTCATCGAGATGCAAGCCGTCGCCTACCACCCGCAGGAGCGATCATGATTGCGCCCATTGACTTCACCAAGTGGATCGACGAGCACGCCCACCTGCTCAAGCCGCCGGTCGGCAACAAGGTGATCTTCGAGGGGGCGAGCGACTTCATCGTGATGGTGGTCGGCGGGCCCAACTCCAGGACCGACTTCCACGTCGATCCGTACGAGGAGCTGTTCTACCAGGTGCGCGGCAACATGCACGTCAACGTCGTGACCGAGAACGGCCCCGAGACCGTGCACATCCGCGAGGGGCAGATGTGGCTGCTGCCCCCGCGCATGCCGCATTCGCCGCAGCGGCCGGAGGCCGGGTCCGTGGGGCTCGTGGTGGAGAAGATCCGGCCGGAGGGCGAGCTGGAGAAGTTCCAGTGGTACTGCATGGAGTGCGGCGATCGGGTGCACGAGGTCGAGTTGCAGGTACGCGACATCGTCAAGGACCTGCCGCCCGTCTTCGAGGCGTTCTACGCCGACGAGCAGGCCCGTACCTGCGGCAACTGCGGCGCGCTCCACCCTGGCAAGGGCTAGATGGCCGTCGACGTCCACACGCATTTCGTGCCCAGGGGCTGGCCCGACCTGGGCTGGCCCGGGGCGCCCCGGCTCAGGATCGAGTCGGAGCGTGAAGCGACGATCCTCGTCAACGACCGTGATTTCCGGAAAATTCAGGATGACTGCTGGGACCCGCGGGTCCGGCTCGCGCGGATGGACGAGGACGGCGTGGACCGCCAGGTGGTCTCGCCCACGCCCGTCTTCTTCGGCTACGACCGGCCGGCCGTCGAGGGCATGCGGATCGCGAAGGTCTTCAACGACCTCGCCCTGGAGATCTGCGCGGACCCGCGGCTGGTCCCGTTCTGCCAGGTGCCGCTGCAGGACCCCGAGCTGGCCTGCGCGGAGCTGGACCGCTGCCTGGACTCAGGTCACAGGGGCGTGGAGATCGGCAACCACGTCGGCGACCACGACCTCGACGACCCGGGCGTCGTCCTGTTCCTCCAGCACTGCGCCGAAAGGAACGTTCCTGTCTTCGTACACCCGTGGGACCTGCCCGCCGGCCCGCGCATCGAGCGGTGGATGGCGCAGTGGCTGGTCGGGATGCCCGCGGAGACGCACCTGTCCATCCTGGCGATGATCCTCGGCGGCGTGTTCGATCGGGTGCCGGACACGCTGCGCATCTGCTTCGCGCACGGCGGCGGCTCGTTCGCGTTCTGGCTCGGCCGGTTCGAGAACGCCTGGCACCGCAGGCACGACCTGGTCGGCGTCTCGGAACGGCCGCCGTCCCACTACCTCGGCAGGTTCAGCGTCGACTCTGCCGTCTTCGACGAGCGCGCGCTGCGGCTGCTCGTCGACACTCTCGGGGAGGACCACGTGATGCTCGGCAGCGACTTTCCCTACCCGCTCGGCGAGTCGCCACCGGGCGACCTGATCCGGAACGCCGGCTTCCTGTCGGACACGGCCCGGACCAAGCTGCTCGCCGCCAACGCAGAGGCGTTCCTGGGCTGAGCCATGCGCGCATCCGTGCTGGGGTTAGTCGTGCTGATGGCCGCCGGCTGCGGCGGGGCCGTGCCGCTGTCCGGCGAGGGAGATCCGCTGGTCAAGGTTGGCGCGATCATCTCGCAGACCGGCGTGTACGCCGTGCTCGGCGACGACATGGAGACCGCCATGCGCCTCTACCTGGACGACCACGGCGGCCGCCTGGGCGGCAGGCCCGCCGAGCTGGTCGTGGCCGACGATGCGGGCAGCCCGGAGGAGGGCCAGGCACAGGCCAGGCGGCTCATCGACGACGAGGGCGTGGACGTGATCACCGGCCTGATCGCCTCCCCCGTCGCAGAGTCGGTGGTCAAGGCGGCCGGCAGCACGCCGGTGGTGATCGCCAACGCGGGCGCCGACACGCTGGGCGGCCCGAAGGTCTTCCGCGTCTCGTACACCAACCACGACCACGGCTACGCCGCCGGACGCTACGCCGCCGAGCGGTACGGCAGGGAGGGCGTGGTGCTCATGGCCTCCGACTACTCGGCGGGCATCGAGACGCTCAGGGGCTTCACCGAGGGGTACGGCGCCCAGCCGCTCAAACGCATCCTGACGCCCTACGGCCGGGTCACGGACCTGGAGCCGTACTTCGCGCAGATCCCGCCGGAGGCGAAGCTTCTGTACGCCTTCTACGCCGGCGGCGACGCGGTCGAGTTCCTGAAGGGATACCGGCAGCACGCCGCCTCCAAGGTCAAGCTGCTGGCCTGCCAGAACCTCACCGACGAGGACGTGCTGCGGGCCGTCGGCCAGGACGCCGAGGGCATCACCAGCGTCGGCATGTACTCGCCCGCACTGGACGACCCGGACAACACCGCCTTCGTCACCCGATGGCGGGCGAAGACCGGCCGGAACCCGTCCGCGGTGGCGCTCCAGAGCTGGGACGCCATGCGGCTCATCGACAGAGGGCTGGCCAAGGAGGGAGGGATGGCGGCAGTGGGGGAGCTGGACGGGCCGCGCGGGGCGTTCCGGCTCGACGCGACGCACAACCCGGTGCAGAACTGGTACGTCCGCGAGTACCAGAATGGCGTGAATCGGGTAGTTGCCACTATGCCCCCACAAAAGGAGTGAAACATTGGACCGGGACGAGTGCCTCGCCCTCGACGCCGCCGACCCACTGCGGGAGTTCAGGGACGAGTTCGTGCTGCCGGAGGGGGTCGTCTACCTCGTCGGCAACTCGCTCGGCGCGCTGCCCCGCCGTGCCGCGGAACGGGTGCGGCAGGCGGTTGAGGACGAATGGGGCAAGGAGCTCGTCGGCGGCTGGAACCACTCCGGCTGGTACGCGCAGCCGCTGACCGTCGGCGACCGGCTGGCCCCGCTGATCGGCGCCGGCCCCGGCCAGGTCGTGGTGGGCAACACGACGTCGATCGCGGTCTTCCAGGCGGTGGCGGCGGCGCTGCGGCTGCGTCCCGAGCGCCGGGTGATCGTCTCCGACGTCCGGAACTTCCCCACCGACCACTACATGGTCCAGGGCCTGGCCCGGCTGCTCGGCGGCTACGAGGTGCGCGACTTCTCGGAGGGGCGGTTCGACGACGCGGCCGTGGTGCTGCTGTCGGAGGTCGACTACCGCACCGGCGCCCGCCACGACGTGCCGTCGGTCACCGCCCGGGTCCACGAGGCCGGCGCGCTCATGGTCTGGGACGTGTGCCACAGCGTGGGGGCCATGGAGGTGGACGTCTCGGGGGCGGATTTCGGGGTCGGATGCACGTACAAGTATCTGAACGCGGGTCCGGGCGCCCCCGCGTTCCTCTACGTCAACCCGCGGCACCACGCCGCCGCCGAGAACGTGCTGTCCGGCTGGTACGGCCACGCCGAGCCGTTCGCGTTCGAGCCCGGCTACCGCCCGGCGGAGGGCGTCAGGCGGTTCGCGGTGAGCACCCCGCACGTGCTGTCCTTCGCGGCGCTGGAGGCGGCGCTCGACGTGTGGGAGCGGGTGCCGATGGACCGGGTGCGGGCCAAGAGCATGGCGCTGACCTCGCTCTTCGTCGATCTGGTCGGTGACGCGCTGGAGCTGGCCTCGCCCGCCGATCCCGCCGTACGCGGCAGCCAGGTGAGCTTCCGCCACCCTGACGGCTATCCGGTGATGCGGGCGCTGATCGACCGGGGCGTGCAGGGGGACTTCCGTGCGCCGGACATCCTCAGGTTCGGCTTCGCGCCGCTCTACATCGGTTACGCCGACGTCCACCACGCGGCGACCACGCTGCTCGAGGTGCTGGACAAGGAGCTCTGGCGGGACGAACGGTACGCCACCCGCCTGGCGGTCACCTGACCGGGCGCTCGTCGAGCTGCTTGACCGCCCGCTTGGGCGCGATGGCGCGGTAGCTCTCCTCCACCCAGTCGAGCAGCACGTCCGTCTCCGGCAGCTGCGAAAGGAACGGCACGGTCACCCATCCCGCCTTGCCCAGCCCGTAGCCGCTGGGCGCCGCCCCCTCGACGGTGAGCGCGTGGCCGTGCGACTCCGACAGCAGCTTCACGCCGAACGACGGATTCCACTTCTCGGTCTGCTCGTCGATGCCGAGGAAGACGAAGACCTTCTTGTTCACCTTGATGACGGTCTCGCCCCACGGGTGGTCCTCGTGCGTCTCGGGCAGCTTGAGCGCATACGCGCGCAGCTCTTCCCGTACGTCGTGCCAGTCGCTCATCGGCGGAATTCCTCCAGCTTGCGCTCGATGTGTTCCCTGATCATGTCCCTGGCCTCCATCCTGGGCACGCCGGACATGAGCAGGCGGTCGTAGTCGGTGTCGAGGTGTCTGATGGAGGCTATGACAGCCAGCGTGATGGCATTCTCGTCGAGCGCCCTGGCCGCCGCCGTCCTGCCCACCCGGCCGCTGCCGCGCTGTCCGGCGTGCTCGGCGATCTCCTGCGCCCGCTGCTCCGGGCAGCCGGGGAACAGCCTGGCGATCTCGGCCGCCATCCTGGCCTGGAACTCGACGTCCTGCTCCGTCCTGCGCACCCGGTCGCGCTCGCGGCGGCGCAGGCGCACCTCCTCGTCGGCCAGGCACCGCTCCTCGGCGGCGGCCAGCGCGGCCTCCTCGACCAGCAGGCCGGCGCGCTGGTAGACCTTGCGCCGCCGGTTGTACCGGACGACCACCGCCGACAGGCCGCTCTCCTGCTTGGCCCGGCGGCTGAGCGCCGCGTCACCCGACGGCAGGAACACCAGGTGATCCAGGTCCGCACAGGTCAGGCAGTGAGGCTGGTCGTCCTCCATGATCAGGTACGGCCCCGTGTCGCCGCACGAGGCGCACGTCCACTCGTTGAGCGGGGCCACCGCCACCAGATCGGGCACCTTGGGCTCGGTGAGCCTGCGGACCCTGGCCTCGCTGAGGTCAGGTGAGAGCCAGTGCACGCGGAACGGCTCCTGCCCGTGCCCGGCGGTGAAGCGCAGCTCGCGGCGGTCGCGCGTGCCCGCCACGTACGGCGTGTCCACCGGCTTGAGCCCCTTGGCCAGCGCCCACTCCTTCAGCAGGGTGGCCGTGGTGAGCAGGCGCTCCTCGTCGACGGCCGCCAGCTCGGACAGCGTGGCGACCCGGCCCTGCCGCCAGGTGTCCACATGTCTGGAGTGCAGCCAGCGCAGCCCCGTCACCACGTCGATGAACGTCACGTACTTCCGCGCGGTCAACGCGATCTCAGCCGCGTCCGCGACCCTCCGCGCCAAATTGGGCTTGCTCACGGGGCCTCCTGCGTCGGCCCCGTGAGCATGCTGCTGTGTCTATTGGTTCGCTCCCTGCGCTCGCTCACGCCACAAGTCTCCCGCGCCTTTGTCGTGAGATGGCGAGACCCGCAGCTTTCCTTTTGGCCATTGCGGCAAGAACACGTCCGGCCCCTCGAGGATCCGGTCGTGGAGGAAATCGTGCGTCTGTTCTGGCCGGCCGTGCTCATGCTCGCCACCTCGTGTGGCCTCGCTGAGGACGGCACGCAGCCCGTTGTCACGGGTGCGTTCGGCACCAAGCCGGTCGTCGCCATCCCCAGGGGCAAGCCAAGCCGCACACCGCAGATCACGGTGCTGTCGACGGGCAGCGGCCGGCGTACGCTGCCGGGCGACGTGGTGCTCGCCGACGTGGACATCCGGCGCTGGTCGGGCAACCGGCCGTACATGAGCACCTATGACGGCCACCAGCCCACCGCGGTGGTCTTCGACGGCAGGCAGGTGGCGGAGACCTGGCGGCAGTCGCTCATGGGCCGGCCGGCGGGCAGCCGGGTCATGCTGGTCAGCCCGGCGTCGGAAGCGCTCGGGCCGGACGTGCCGCTGACCGGTGTCGCGCCCGGGGACACGCTCGTGCTGGTCTTCGACATCCTGGGCGGTTACCCGCCCGACGCCCGGCTCGTCGGCCGCACCTTGCCGGCTGTCCCGGCCGATTTCGTGCCGGGTTCGCCGGCCCGGGTCCTCATCGACGGCTCGGGGGACGAGATCGCGGCCGGTTCGAAGGTGGTGATCCAGTACCTGGAGTCGTCCTGGCCGTCCCGGGCGGTCGTGGACTCGTCGTACCGGAGGGGCGGGCCCAGCGCGTTCACGCTGAAGGAGGGGGCCGTGCCTGACGGGTGGGTGGAGGCGCTCGTGGGCCGGCGGGTCGGCAGCAGGGTCGCGGTCTCCGGTTTCGGTGACGAGCCGTCGCTCTACGTGATAGATGTGTTGGACACGTTCACACACGTGTGAAGGGGCCGGGTGAATCTGTGCCCACCCGGCCCCTCATCTCATCTGTCTCGTCAATCGCAGTGTTCGAACCCGCTGTCGTACGTCGAGGAGCCGGCCTTGCCGCCCCACTTGACGCACTTGCCGGCCGCCGACGCGATGACCGGTCCCGCGTAGTAGCTGTAGCTGCCCGAGTCCGTCTTCCTCGTACTGCCCTCCACTTCCAGGTAGGCCGTGGTGGCGGTGGCCGTACCGGTGTTCTTGTACTTGATCGTGGTGACGCAGTTGTTGCCGTTGGAGCTGTTGTAGAGCAGGTAGACGGCGCCGTCGGTGCCGAGCGTCGCCGAGTCGACCACGTCGTAGCCCGAGCCGCAGACCGACGTCGGGGTGTAGGGGTTGCCGCAGTTCTTGGAGGTCACGCTCTGCTGCGGGTAGCCGAACGTGACGCCGTTGAAGACGGCCTTCTGGATGTTGTCCGGGTAGTTCGTCCCCAGCCGTACCTCGTAGTGCAGGTGCGGGCTGATGTTGTTGCCCGGCGCGCTGGTGTTGCCGACCGTGCCGATCTGCTGGCCCTGCGACACCGTCTGGCCCTCGGCGACCGTACGGGTGTTCAGGTGGGCGTAGTACGTGGCCCAGCCGTTGCCGTGGTCGATCTTGACGAGGTTGCCGTAGCGGTTCGTCGAGCCCTGGTGCGCGGAGATCACCACGGTGCCCGCCGCGGCGGCCACCACGGTGTCACCCAGGTCGGCGTCGGCGGTGCTGCCGCGGTTGAAGTCGATCTCCCATGACTGGTGTGCGCTGCTGTTGCCGGAGTTGCCGGTCCAGGTCTGGTTGCAGGGGAACGGCATCTGGAAGTTCGTCGCGAGGATCTGCGCCTGATCCGACTCCGGCACGGGGTCGGCCATGGCGGCGGGGGCGGTACCGAGGCTGAGTGCCAATGCGAGGCACGCGATCATGGCTCGGCTGAGCTTCATGGGGGGTGATCCTTTCCCGTGGGATCTCTGACAACAGAGTCAGGAAAGGGCGCACAAGAATCGTCCAGAACTGATACAGGATCTGCCGGAAGCTCCGCGGCTAAGGCTTCTCGTCGAGGTCGGCGCGGATCATGCTGTAGAGCACGCCGTCATGCCACCGGCCGGCGCGGAAGCCGCCGCCGCGCAGGACGCCCTCCCGGGTGAACCCCGCCTTCTCCAGCGCCCGCTGCTCGGCCACGTTGGTGATCTCCGTGCTCGCCTCGATCCTGTTGGCCGTCGAGTGGTCGAACAGGTAGCGCGCGAGCAGCCGCTGCGCCTCCGTGCCGTGGCCCCGGCCGCGATGCTCGGGCGCCACGATCAGCCCCATCGACCAGTAGTAGCTGGCGCGGTTGGCGACCTGCTTGCTCCACGACACCAAGCCGATCTCGTCGCCGCCGTCCGCGATGATCAGGATGCCGCCGTCGTCGCCCAGCATCCCGTTGTCCTGCCAGCGCTCGCGCAGGCGGTGGGGGTTCTGGAAGCCGTACCACTGGAACTCGCCCGTGCTGTCGGGATCGCTCGTGAGCCGGTACAGGAAGGGCAGATCATCCTCTTCGACGGGGCGCAGGCGTACGGTCATGATCGGGACACTAGCCGACGTACCAGTCGTTTGAGGCGGGACTCCTGGAGGGGCGCATTTCCCTCGAGAGCGTCGAGGGCCTCGGCTGCGGTCGGGCGCCTGGCCGGGGAGTGGTCGAGCATCCTGCGTACGACCTCGGGCACGTCGGGACCGTGGGCGTCGGGGCCGTCCGGGAGCCGGCCGGTGAGCAGGTGATAGGCGACGGCGCCGGCCGCGTAGACGTCGGAGGCGGTCGTCATCCGGTCGGGCCGCTCCTGGCACTCGGGCGCCACGTAGTGGGCGTCGAGCACGTTGCCCAGCTCGTGGGCGACGGTGTAGTTACGCGGCCCCGGCTTGGCGTAGTCGAACCCGGTCAGCACCGCGTGCCCGTCGTCCGTGACCAGCACGGAGGCCGGGGTCAGCGCGCGGTGGACGACGCCGTTTGCATGGGCGTGCGCGAGCCCGCGCAGCAGGTCCTGGATCACGCTCAGCCGGGCGCCCCTGCCGAGCGACAGGTGCAGCGCCTCGCCGTGCACGTCGTCCAGCACCAGCACGAACCGGCTCTCGTCGTCGATGGCGAAGAAGTCGCGCGAGCGCACCACGCACGGGTGCGGGGGGATCCTGGCCAGCGTCTGGTAAGCGTTGGCGATGCGCTGCCGCTCGGCCGCCCGCGCCTCGCTGTCGGCCAGCGGGTCGGCCTGGTAGACCCGTAGCAGCACGGTCTCGCTGCCCGGCAGCGTCACGTTGAAGGCGCGATATTCGGTGACCTTGTGGTCGCCGCCGAGCTGCTCCTCGACCTCCCAGTTGCCGAACCTCGGCGGCGCGGTGCTGCGGCGTACCGTCTGGTTGAGCGCGTCGAGAATCGCGGTGCGGTACGGCTTCGCGTCGGGGCTGCACCCGCGCCTGATCCTGGAGACGTCGCTCAGAGTGGTGAGCAGCCCCGGCAGGTCGGTGACGTTGGCCGCGTCGCGTCCCGCAGGATCGACCAGCTGGGCGTCGGGCGAGGTGAGCACGACCAGGCAGTCGACGTAGACCCGCTCCAGCTGGGTGGCCTTGGACACCAGCAGGCCCTTCAGCGCCTTGGCGGTGCCGCGCAACTTGGCCACGGGAGAGCCGAACGCCTCCCTGCGCGGTGGGAACCAGCGCGTGCCCGACACCTCGATGCGGCCCCTGGTGCCCTTGACGTCGACGACCACGAGCGAGTGGCCGGTCAGCACGATCAGGTCCACCTCGAAGACGTCGTGGCCGCGCTGGACCTCGACGTTGTGCAGCAGCAGCCAGTCGGCGGGCGCGTGGTCGCGCAGATAGGCGATCACCCTCCGCTCGGCGTCGTTGACCGGACGTCCCCCGCCGACGATCTCTGCCATGGGGGTATCCTTCCACGATTGCGTCAGCGGGCCGTCGCGAGGATGACGCCGGAGCCGTGAGAGAGCCCCACCGCTCACCAACCACGCGAGCCCCACCCCCGGCCCCCGTCCCGAGCTCCAGCACGCGCCCGCCCGGAGGGACGTGGGCGGCCAGAGCGGCGAGAAGGCGGCCGACGCCGGGGTCGCAGCGGTCGCAGGCCGGCCGCGATGGGCTGTCAGCTGAGCTGCTCGGCCAGCGCGACGATGATCCCCTCGGGGCCGCGGACGTAGCAGAGCCGGTAGCTGTCCTCGTACTGGGCCAGCTCACCGACGAGTTCGGCGCCGTGAGTGCGCAGGCGGGCAACGACGTCCTCGATGTCGTCGACGGCGAACATGACGCGATGCATGCCCAGCGTGTTGTGCGGCGGGTTGTGCGGTCCGGCGCCGATCGCCGCGGGGGAGTGGTATTTCGCCAGTTCCAGCCGGCCGTGGCCGTCTGGGGTCCGCATCATCGCGATGTCGCAGCGGACGCCGTCGAGTCCGACGGTGCGGTCCGCCCAGAGGCCCTCGATCTGCGCCTTGCCCTCCAGCTCCATGCCGAGCTCTACGAAGAACGCAATGGCAGCCTCAAGGTCGTCGACGACAATGCCGACGTTGTCCATCCGCTGGAGCGTCATGGTGGTTCTCCTTCTTCGTCGCGCGGCCCGTTGTAGCCGCTGGTGTACCTGGGACGGAGCCAGCACCACGATCTCGACACGGGGAAGCGTGCTGAGTTCTGACTCCTGCTTTCCGGACCCAGACGGCACCCATTTCACCTGTTACACGCGTGATCTGCGGCAGACCTGCGCGATTCAACCGGCGTGGGGCCGTCAGCCGGGCTGGTCCGACAGAGCGCGGACGGGGTCGAAGCCACCGAACTGACCGCCGGAAGTTCTCCATTTTCGGTTGATCATTTGCTAAACAGCGGTGAACGGCTGCCCCATCGCGTGTGCGGCCGGTAAAAATAAAGCTCGTTCGCCGGACTGTTTCCGTTGTGTATGCGCCGCGCATGGTTGACGAGCCGAAAACCGAGTGCCAAGAAATCGAGGCACCTCCTTGACCTCCACGAGGGCGTTGTGAGTTGCGATTCAGGCCGCCTCCCGCGATTGTTATTTCCGGCACCTCACAGCCCTGCAGAAACGACTATGGCGCTGGATATTCCGCGCCGATCCATGGAGGAAAGCACACATGATCCGTCGCATTCTGGCCGGTGCAGCCATCGCCGCCGCCGCTCTTGGCTTCTCCGCCGCCGCGGCCTCCGCCGACGTCGGTCCCAACCCGCAGACCAGCGGGTGGACCCTCCTGAGCCAGCTCACCGCTGCCGAGGACCTGACCGCGCTGAACAACATCCTGAACGACTCGGCCAAGGACATCCACGCCCTCCCGGTGTCCGTGCCGGTGTCCGTGAGCGACCTCGACGCCCCTGTCCTGGCCGTCCCTGTCATGAGCCACGTGGCCCCGGTCGACACCGACTGACGGCTCCTCACGTGGCGTAGGCAGGAAGCCGATCGCGGCTCCCGTGTGAGGGGCCGCCCGGCCAAAGGTCGCCTTCCTGGTAGTTGAGGTGAACCAGAAGAACGGGCCGTGGACGTTCGCGAGGCCACGGCACGGGCTTGGTGCGCACTGAGCTATCCGCGCCCCGTGGCCCGGGTCGATCACTGCAGGATCACCTGGGCCCGGGGCCGTGGCCGTTCACGGCCGTCGTAGAAGACCAGATCCCCCGTCCCCCGGTACTACTTCCTCCTCGGATATCCGGCTGCTCCCGCGTCGTCGAGCCGATCCGAACCCCCCGTAAGCCCCCACGCGTATTCTCTCCCCCAATTCTCCGGTCATGGCCCCATGAAAAGGGATGCCGGCCATCTCGATCGCGGAACGCGGGCACCGCCATGGTTCCCCATTCATATGGAGTTCTCGCGCGCGCCCCAGCGTTCCTCCGAATAACCGGCTCGTCGAGAGCGGGCGGCCGCCCCCCCGCGCTACGGCCTGGCCCCGTGGCCCCGCTCCTGGCTGGGCGGACGCAGTCCGTACGTCCACGCCCCCGCGCCCCAGAAGCCCTCGCGCGACCCTTCATAATTTCCCCGTAATTCGGTCATTTTCCGGCGAAAATTACATAGCGAAACATACTTCGTGTAACCTGGTGAATCGTCAGAGCAGGAGTACGACCCCCAGAGCGTGTGTGTTGGGGGGTGCGACGTGAGCGGCGCCGAAGACCGGCTGCTCTATCAGGATCGGCAGCTGAAGATCACGGTATGCCCGGCTCCCGGGCCGCCGTCCGTGGCGCTGATCGGGGAGATCGACGCCTCCAACAGCCCTGCGGTCGCCGGTGCCCTGGCGAGTTGCCGCCAGGGAGCGTACATCGTCGTCGACATCGGCAAGCTGAGCTTCATAGACGTCTCGGGCCTGCGCGTGCTCGTCATGCCCACGCTCCCGCCGTCACAGCGGTGGATCCGCCTGCACAACGTCACGCCGCACCAGCGCCGGCTGCTGCGCATGATGGGCTGGTACTACGAGCCCCGCGCCCATCACCTGCCCGCGTAGAGAGGCAGGGCCGCCGAGGTGCCGAGGCCCGTCGGGCCGCCCAGCCGGAACCGCGGCGGCCGGTTGTGGCGGCGCAGCGACTCCTCGTCGAACCGGGAGCAGTTGTGGTGCCAGTGGAACACCCCGGCCACCCAGTTACGCAGCCCGTCCACGAACGCGTCGAGGTCCTGCCGCGTGTCCGCGTCGAGGCCGAGATCGTCGCACACGATCGGCAGCTCGTGCTCCACGATGTGCTGGAACTGGCCCATCCGCGAGGCCTGCAGGTCGGTCACGATGGCGAGCGCCGTCGGGTAGTCGCAGTCGAAGAAGTGCTGCACCACCAGGATGCCGTTGTGCAGATCCCCCTCGAACTCGATCTCCTTCTGGTAGGAGAAGACGTCGTTGATCAGCGTCCCGCAGTCGGCGGCGGTGTTCTCCAGCGACCGGATCGGCCCGCTCTCGCGCAGCTCACGGGGGAGCCGCCGGCCGTGCCGCATCCGGCTGAGGCTCATGGTCAGATCGCTGCCGGCGGCCTGCCGGCGCATCTCCATGAAGTCCACGGGGTCGGGGATGCGGTTCGCGAACTGGTTGCCCAGCTCCCACAGCCAGGCGAGGCACGTGCTCTCGACCGCCTCGCGCAGCTCGCGGCGGCCCTCCGGCGGCATCGGCCCCACCGTACGCGCCCAGACGTCGGCCAGGCCTCGTTCCAGCACGGTCGCCGGGGGCGGCGCGGGCGAGGCGTCCAGCGGCATGAACGCCGAGAACCGCTCCACCGCGATCCTGGCCGCCGCGAGGTTGCGTGACCGGCCGAAGACGGCCGGGAAGTAGTCGTCCGCGTACGTGCCCCACGCCATCCAGTACGAAGCCACGTCCAGCTCCTCGGGACCGCCGTCGGGATGCATGCCCGCGACGCACAGCGGCAGGTCGAGGTCGATCAGCCGCCGCTCGTCCCACACGGTCGAGTCGAGCATCCCCATCTCCCCGCACCAGGCCACGGTGTTGCGCCGGGCGGCGTCGAGATGGGGCGACAGCCGGACCTGGAAGGGCATGCACAGGTCGGGGATCCGCGACGGTCCCACCCGCTGGTACGGCGTGTACGTGAAGCTACGCAGCCGCTTGGCCCCCAGCATGTTGACGATCGACGGCATGCCCAGCGGCTTGCGGGCGGCGGCCCGCTGGTTCATGTACCGGCTGGAGCGCAGGTGCCACTCGTGCCCGCCCGACTGCCAGTCCTGCAGCCCCTTGACGTAGGCCAGCACGCCGGCCGCGGTGGGCGGATCGACGCCGTACTCCACGAACAGCGGGCCCAGCTCGCCCAGAGCCGTGTGCTCGAACTGCTGCAGCCGCGAGGTCAGCAGGTCGTTGACGGCGTCGGCGGCCTCCTGCGTGCCGCAGCCGAGGAACGTCTCCAGCACCAGCACGCCGTTGCTCAGCTCGCCCTCGTCCCCGACCTCCCGCTCGTACGAGAACAGGTCGTTACGCAGATGGACCGCGTCCGCGAAGGCGTCCTTCAGCACCCGCATCGGACGCGTCCCCGCGAGCCGCGCGGGCACCTCCGCCCCGACCGCGTGCTCGACCAGCCCCGCCGACCAGGGAGCCCCGCCGACCTTGCGACGCATCTCGATGTACTCGACCGGGTTGGCCACCCGTCCCCGGTTGATGTTGGCCAGCTCCCAGAGAGACTCGTTCAGCAGGTTTCTGGTGCTCTCGGCGAAACGCGCGCGCCAGTCCGCCGACCTGCTGGGCACCGTACGCACCCACAGGTCGGCCAGGCCCGCCTCGACCGGGTTGGTGGGCTCGGGCATGGTCAGGTCCTCGCCCATCGGCATGAACCGCGCGATCCGGTCGAGGTACGCCTTGCTGCCCGCCAGGTCGCCGGTGCGCTTGAAGACCTCCAGGAAGTGGTCGTCGAAGAAGAAGACCCACACGTACCAGTCGGTGATCAGGCAGAGCTCGGCGCCGTCGCAGTCGGGATGCGTGTACGCGCACAGCAGCGCGTAGTCGTGGGCGTCGAGATCGACCTCCTCCCAGATGCCCGACCCTTCGGACATGCCCAGGTCGCGCGCCCACCGCTTGGAGTGCGCGCGAGCCTCTTCGAGATGCGGGTTCAGCCGCGCCGGGTACGGCATGTAGAAGTCCGGCAGTTCGAACGGCTGGCTCATGGTCGCTCCTTCGCAGTGCGCGGGCCGGCACCGTGCACGCGGTGCCGGCCTCCGGCGTCCGGTCCCTCGGTCAGCCGTTCCTGCCGACCTCGACGTCCTCCAGCACGCCGAGCGCGTCCGGCACCAGAACGGCCAGCGAGTAGTAGGCGCTGACCAAGTAGGAGATGACGGCCTTCTCGTTGATGTTCATGAACCGGACCGACAGGCTGGGCTGGTACTCGTCGGGGATGCCGGTCTGGTGCAGGCCGACAACGCCCTGGTTCTCCTGCCCGGTGCGCATGAGCAGGAAGGACGTCGTGTACGTGGCCGAGATCGGGATCTTGTTGCACGGGAAGATCGGGACGCCCCGCCAGGCCGGCATCTTGTGCCCGAGTACGTCGATGGACTGCGGGTAGACGCCGCGCTTGCTGCACTCCCTGCCGAAGGCGGCGATGGCCTGCGGGTGGGCCAGGAAGAACGCCGGGTCCTTCCACACGGTGGCCAGCAGGTCGTCGAGGTCGTCAGGGGTGGGCCGGCCCGTGCGGGTGCGGATGCGCTGGCTGAGGTCGGCGTTGTGGAGCAGGCCGAACTCCCTGTTGTTGATCATCTCGTGCTCCTGCCGCTCGCGCAGGGCCTCGATCGTGAGCCGGAGCTGCTGGTCGAGCTGGCTCATCGGCTGGTTGTACAGGTCGGAGACCCGGCTGTGCACGCGCAGCACCGTCTGGGCCACGCTCAGCTCGTACTCGCGCGGGCTCAGCTCGTAGTCCACGAACGTGCCGGGCAGCACGGGCTCGCCGGTGTGGCCCGACGCCAGGTCGATGGCGGCCTCGCCGTAGTCGTTGTGGGCGTGCTCCACGCTCGAACTCCAGCGGTCCAGATGCTCGCGCAGCGCAGGCGACCGGTCGGCCACCTGCTCGAAGTCCTGCCTGGACAGGGTGAGCACGGTGGTGGCCGTCTTGGCCCGCGCGGTGAACGCGAACCGCCCGCCGTCGGTCAGCGTCTGCTCGCCGAAGTGGTCGCCGTCGGCCAGGATGCCGAGACTCTGCTCGTCGCCGTACGCGCCGCGGGACACCTTGCTCACGCGGCCGTGGGCGATGAGCACCAGCCGGTCAATGGGCCGGCCCTCGGAGACGATCTCCTCACCCGCCTCGATCTCACGCTGGGCGAAGCTACCGGCCAGGGCCTGCAGCGCCTCGGTGTCGTCGAAGCCGCGCAGCATGGGTATCTCAGTCAGCTCGGCAGGGATCACCCGTACGTCCGAACCGGTGTTGCTGAACGTGATGCGGCCGTCGCCCAGCTCATAGGTCAGCCGCCGGTTGACCCTGAACACGCCGCCCGAGCACTGCACCCAGGGCAGCAGGCGCAGCAGCCAGCGGGAGGTGATCTCCTGCATCTGCGGCGGCGTCTTGGTCGTGGTCGCGAGCTGCTTGGCCGCCTCGGTGCTGAGGCTGAGCTGTCCGTTGCCGTTGACGGTCTCAGGGGCGGTTGAGTTGGTCGTTTCGGTCATCGTGCTGCACCACCAATCTCGATAGGGGGATCTAGCCGGACTTGCGGGCGGATCGGAGTTCGAGCGGAAGCGAGAACGTCAGGGTCTCCTCGGCCAGGGTCACCCCCTCCACGTCGGCGTATCCACGGGCGGCGAGCCAGCCGAGTAACTCCTCGACCAGCAGCTCGGGGACCGAGGCGCCGGAGCTGACCCCGACGGTGCGCACGCCGTCGAGCCACCGCTCGTCGGCGTCCCCGGCCCTGTCGACCAGGTACGCCGCGTCCGCGCCGGCGCCCAGTGCCACCTCGACCAGCCGCCGGGAGTTGGAGGAGTTGGCCGAGCCGACGACGATGACCAGCTCGCACTCCGGCGCGATCCGGGTGATCGCCTCCTGGCGGTTCTGGCTGGCGTAACAGATGTCGTCGCTGGGCGGGTCCACCAGGTCGGGGAAGCGTTCGCGCAGCTCGGTGACGGCCCGCATGGTCTCGTCCACGGCCAGCGTGGTCTGCGAGAGCCAGGTCACGCGCCCCTTCGCCGTCACCTCGCCTGGGCGGGCCGGGTCCACGACGTGGATGCGGTCGGGGGCCTCGCCGTGGGTGCCCTCGACCTCCTCGTGCCCGGTATGGCCGATCAGCACGATCTCGTAGCCCTCCTCGGCCATGCGTACGGCCTCCTTGTGGACCTTCGTGACCAGCGGGCAGGTGGCGTCGATCGTCCGCAGCCCGCGCAGCCCCGCCGCCTCCTTGACCGCCGGCGAGACGCCGTGGGCGGAGAAGACGACCAGCGAGCCGTCGGGCACCTCGTCGAGCTCCTCGACGAAGACCGCGCCGCGCCTGGTGAGGTCGTCGACCACGTAGGTGTTGTGGACGATCTGTTTACGCACGTAAACGGGTGGGCCGAAGCGCCGCAGCGCCTCCTCGACCGTGGTGATGGCGCGTTCGACACCCGCGCAGAAGCCGCGCGGGGCCGCGAGAAGTACCCGTCCCATCGGGGAACCCCCTAGTTGGTGCGGTGCGCGAGCTGGTCCGCCAGCAGGGCCAGCACTCTCGCGGCCTCCGGCTCGATCCGCGCCGTGGCCAGTGCCGTCACGGCCTCGTGCACGCGTTCTTCGATCATTTCCTCGACCCGGGCCAGCGCTCCCGTGTCGCGCAGGATCTGCCGCAGCTTCGCGGCGTGCTCCTCGGTCAGCTCGGGGTTGCCGTACCAGCTCCCGAGGAGGCCGAGCTGGGCGGGGGAGGCGTTCCGCACGGCATGCGCGAAGAGCACCGTGCGCTTGCCCTCGCGCAGGTCGTCGAGGGCCGACTTGCCGGTCTCCGGCTCCGAGCCGAACGTGCCGAGCACGTCGTCGCGGAGCTGGTACGCCTCACCCAGCGGCAGGCCGAAGCGGGAGTACGACTCCAGCACCTCCATCGAGGCGCCCGCCAGCGCGCCGCCGATCTGCAGCGGCCGCTCGACGGTGTACTTGGCGGTCTTGAACCGGATCACCGTCAGCGCCTCGGCCACGCTCGCGCCCGAACGGAGCTGGGCCACGATGTCGAGGTACTGGCCGCTGATGACCTCGGTGCGCATGGCGTCGAACACGTGGTGCGCGGCGCGCAGCCGGTGCGGCTCCACTCCGCACGACGACAGCATCGTGTCGGACCAGACCAGGCTGAGCGTGCCGAGCAGGATGCCGCCCCCCTGCCCGAACGCCTCCGCGCCCGGTCCGGAGTGCAGCCGGGCCAGGCTCCTGTGCACGGTGGTCCGGCCTCGCCGCAGGTCGCTGCCGTCCATGATGTCGTCATGGATGAGCAGGCCCGCGTGGCACAGCTCCAGGGCCGCGGCGGCGGTGATGATCTCCTCGCTGTCGCCGCCGCCGGCGCCGCGCCAGCCCCAGTAACACAGCTGCGGCCTGACGCGCTTGCCGCCGTTGAGGATGAAGTCGGCCAGTAACCGGTACGCCGCCTCGACGTCCGGATCGTCGACGGGGGCTCCCCAGGTCTCGAGGAAGCCGGCCAGGCGCCGGTCCACGCGCGACCCGACGTCGGGCTGAATGAAGCTCACCGGCATGCGCGCGGCTCCTTCGGTCAGAAGTTCGCTACCAATAGTTATTCATTCAATACGTAGCGTGTAAAGAGTCTTCTGTAGCGGATGACTTCTTCTGCCTCAGCAGTCCCAGCGGCAGGGAGTGTCGAGAGGGGCGTGCCGTTTGATGCGATATGCGGGGGTATGCGGCATTCGTGGGCGCCTCTTCCGTAAGGAGACACCATGAAGGCAGTCACGTGGCACGGCAAGCGCGACGTCCGGGTCGAGGAGGTGCCCGACCCCGCCATCAAGGAGCCCAACGACGCGGTCATCAGGGTGACCAGCACCGGCATCTGCGGCTCCGACCTCCATCTGTACGAGGTGCTCGGGCCGTTCATGGCCGAGGGCGACATCCTCGGGCACGAGCCCATAGGCATCGTCGAGGAGGTCGGCTCCGGGATCGACAACCTCAAGCCGGGCGACCGCGTGGTCATCCCGTTCAACATCGCCTGCGGCCACTGCCACATGTGCTCGATGGAGCTCTACGCCCAGTGCGAGACCACCCAGGTGCGCGAGCAGGGCACGGGCGCCGCGCTGTTCGGTTACACCAAGCTCTACGGCCAGGTGCCCGGCGGGCAGGCCCAGTACCTGCGGGTGCCCGAGGCGCAGTTCGGCCCCGTCAAGGTGCCCGAGGGGCCGCCGGACGAGCGGTTCGTGTACCTGTCCGACGTGCTGCCGACCGCCTGGCAGGCCGTCGCCTGGGCGGACGTCCCGGAGGGCGGCAGCGTCGCCGTCCTCGGCCTCGGCCCGATCGGCCAGATGTGCGCCCGCATCGCCGGCCACCTGGGATACCGGGTGATCGGCGTGGACGGCGTGACGCAGCGGCTGGAGATGGCCCGCCGCCATGGGATCGACGTCATCGACGCGAGCGAGGTCACCGACGTCCCCGGGGAGATCCGGCAGCGGACCTCCGGGCGCGGCACGGACTCGGTCATCGACGCGGTCGGCATGGAGGCCCACGGCTCGCCTGCCGCCAAGGTCGCCCAGACCCTCGCCGGCATGCTGCCGTCCGGGGTCGCCGCGCCGCTGATGACGCATGCGGGCGTCGACCGGCTGGCCGCGCTCAACCAGGCCATCGACGCGGTACGGCGCGGCGGCGTCATCTCCGTCATCGGCGTCTACGGCGGCATGACCGATCCCATGCCCATGCTGCGCATGTTCGACAAGGGCATCACGATGCGCATGGGCCAGACCCACGTCAGGCGGTGGACCAGCGTGCTGATGCCGCTGGTGACCGATGAGTCCGATCCGCTCGGCGTCATGGACCTGGCCACCCACCGGATGCCGCTGGAGCAGGCGCCCATGGCGTACGAGATGTTCCAGAAGAAGGCGGACGGAGCGGTCAAGATACTCCTACAGCCATAACTTGCCACGTCACGGGGATTTTCCGGACCAACGGCCGGGCAGCGGAGCTTCCATGAGAGTCGTTGTGGTTGGAGCAACCGGGAACGTCGGCACCAGCGTGGTACGCGCGCTGGCCACGGACGGAGGCGTGACCTCGATCGTGGGGGTCGCCCGCCGGTTGCCCGGGTGGCGGATCGACCGCACCGACTGGCGGCAGGCCGACATCGCGACCGCGGACCTCACGCGGATCTTCGACGGGGCGGACGTGGTCGTGCACCTCGCGTGGCTGTTCCAGCCGACCCGCAACCCGTCCGTCACGTGGCGGGCGAACGTGCTGGGCAGCATGCGCGTCTTCCGCGCCGTCGCCGAGGCGGGCGTGCCCGCGCTGGTCCACGCCTCGTCCGTGGGAGCGTACTCGCCGGGGCCCAAGGACCGGCCGGTGGACGAGAGCTGGCCCACGCACGGCTGGCCGGGGGCCGCGTACGGGCGGGAGAAGGCGTACGTCGAGCGCGTGCTCGACGTCTTCGAGCACGACCACCCGAGCACCCGCGTGGTGCGGATGCGGCCCGGGTTCATCTTCCAGCGGGTGGCGGCGACCGAGCAGCGCAGGCTGTTCGGCGGGCCGTTCGTGCCGCGGCGGCTGATCAGGGCGGGGCGCATCCCGTTCGTGCCGGACGTCCCCGGCCTGCGGCTGCAGGTGGTGCACGCCCAGGACGCGGCGGAGGCGTACCGGCTGGCGGTCACCAGGCAGGTGCGGGGCGCGTTCAACATCGCCGCCGAGCCCGTGCTCGACCCGCCCGACCTCGCCAAGCTGCTCGACGCCCGTACGGTGCCGGTCTCGCCCACCGTGGCCAGGGCGGCCATGGCGGTGGGCTGGCACATGAGGCTCATACCGGCCGCGCCCGGGCTGCTCGACCTGGTCCTGCGGATCCCGGTCATGAAGACCGACCGGGCCAGGGAGGTGCTGGGCTGGACGCCCCGGTACTCGTCGTGGGAGGCCATGCGGGAGCTGGTCGAAGGGCTGCACGACGGCGCCGGCATGGACACCGCGCCGCTCGCCCCCGACGGCGGGCCGGTCGAGCGGATGAAGGAGCTCGCCACCGGCGTGGGCGGCCGTTCGTATGTGCGTCCTGGTGTGTAAGGCCCCGGCTCCGGGGAACGGGAGACACAACGCGAGGTCCTGAAGCGCGGCCTGTGTGTCGGACGACACGGAGGAGTGCATGCGCACCCTGATGGCCCAGCCCTTCACCCTCCACGACGTCACCCGACTACGTCGTGCAGTGGCCGAACTTGCAGGCAGTTGCGGGCTGAGCAGTCCCAAGCTCGATGACTTCGTCCTGGCCGTGCATGAGAGCGTCGTCAACGCCGTGGAGCACGCCGGTGGGCATGGGTACTTCAAGCTGTGGACGGTGAACGGCGTGATCCGCTCCGAGACGACCGACCGGGGCTCGGGCATCCCCAACGGGTACGTGGACGCCGACCTCAAGCCGCTCGACCTCACCGAGGAGGGCAGGGGGATCTTCCTCATCCGCCGGCTGTGCGACATGGCCGACTTCGACACCGGTCCCGGCGGCACCACGGTCCTGCTCACCATGCGGCTGCCGCACCCACCGGAGCGCGTCACCCATCGGGTCATGAAGCGCATGCGGGTCTCCGCCGGCCGCCACCCCTTCGGCCGCTTCACGGCCTGACCCCCGCCCCGCGTCCTGGTGTCGGGCGGTCCCATGACACCCCTGCCTCCGTGACGGCCGCGGTGGTGCCCGTGGACGGCGTCGCGGCGTTTGGCGCACTCCCTCGGTCGGGACGGGCGGGGCGGATGGGCTGGACAGGGGCCAGGTAGGCTCGCAACGTGAGCGGCGAAACGCTTCCTTCCGGGATGATCTCGCCCGTCCGGCGCATCGGGCGGAGGGAGTTCGACTTCGCGCGCCAGGTCGCCATCATGGCCATCGTCAACAGGACGCCCAACTCCTTCCACGACCAGGGCAGCACGTTCGCGCTCGACAGCGCCGTCGCGGCCGCGCGCAGGGCCGTGGACGAGGGGGCCGACTGGGTGGACATCGGCGGGTTCGCCTTCAGCGCGGCTCAGGCGCAGATCGGCGCGGACGAGGAGATCGAGCGGGTCGTCCCGGTGATCGTCGAGGTCAGGAAGGCCACCGACGCCGTCATCTCCGTCGACACCCACAGGCCCGAGGTGGCGCGGGCGGCCGTCGAGGCGGGGGCCGACGTGATCAACGACACCAACGGCCTGCGCGAGCCCGGCATGGCGGAGTTCGCCGCCGAGTCAGGGGTCAGCGTGATCGTCACGCACAGCCTCGGCGGCCCGGGCAAGCGGGTCTTCCGGCCGAGTTACGCCGACGTCGTCTCCGAAGTGGCCGGGTTCCTGCGCGAGCGGGTCGCGTACGCGCTGAAGTCCGGCATCGCCGAGGACCGGATCATCATCGACCCCGGCCACGACCTGAACAAGAACACCTTCCACTCGCTCGAGCTCACGCGCCGGCTCGAGGAGATCACCGCGATCGGGTACCCGACGCTGGTGGCCCTGTCCAACAAGGACTTCATCGGGGAGACGCTCGACCGCCCCCAGGGCGAGCGGAAAGAGGGCACGATCGCCGCCAACGTCTTCTCCATCCTCAAAGGCGCCCGCATCCTCCGGGTGCACGACGTGGCCGCCACGGTCGCGTCCGTACGCATGACCGAGGCCATGCTCGGCTGGCGTGGCCCGCGGACCCCGAGTCACAATCTGGCCTGAGGAGGTCAATTGACCGAGCGGAAACCCAGGGGCATGCCGTTCGAGAGCTGGGTCGACCGGCAGATTCGCGAGGCGGAGGAGCGCGGCGCGTTCGACGACCTGCCGGGAGCAGGAAAGCCGCTGCCGGACCGGCCGTACGACGAGATGTGGTGGATCAAGCAGAAGGTCGAGAGCGAGGGGCTCTCGATGCCGCTGCCGCCCACGCTGGCGCTGCGCAAGGAGGCGGAGGAGGCGCTGGCCGAGGCGCGCGGGGCCAGGTCGGAGACGCAGGTGCGGCAGATCCTCGAGGAGATCAACCAGAGGATCCGCGAGGCGATCAGGACGGGGCTGTCCGGTCCGCCGCTCAACCTGATGCCGTTCGACGTGGACGAGATCGTGTCGGAGTGGCGGAGATCCCAGTAAGGAAGGGGCCCCGGAGTGCGGGGCCCCTTCGGGTGGTCGAGGGACCCGGGTCAGGCGGGCCCCTCCGAGAGACCCGGGTCAGGCGGGTCGCTCGGGCTTTCTGCGAGGGGCCCGGACCGGGTGGTCCGGGCCCCTCGGTTCCGCCGGGGGCCCGGGTGAGGCGCCGGGCCCTCGGCCGTACCGATGGTTAGTTGACCGGCGGGTACGCGTTCCGCAGCAGTTCCTGGAACTGCGCCGAGAACCAGCGGCCGGACAGCGGCGCGCCGGGCAGCGCCCCGGACTTGTTGTGCTTGTTGAGGTCGTTGCCCTCGTACGTCGGGTCGCACATCCGGTCGAACTTCTTGCCCTCGTCGTTCGGGATGTCCGTGCTGGCGCCGTCCGACTCGCCCGGAGGCTTGATCCAGACGTAGGCGTCGAACCCGGCGGGGACGTTGGCGGTGGGCCGCGCGCCCAGGCCCGCGCCGCTCTGGTTGCACCAGTTGCCGGGGTGGATGCGGCGGTCGATGCGTGACTGGTTGACGAAGTCGTTCACGTTGGTCGAGGTGCTCGGCCCGCTCGGGCGGGCAGTGCCGCCCCAGCCGTTGCGCGAGGTGTCGATCAGCATGCCGAGACCCTGCCTGAAGCCCTTGCTGATCAGGGCGCTACGCAGTGCCGTGGCGAAGGTCGTCTCGTCCACGTAGTAGTTCCAGTCGACCCAGTTGGACTGCCGGACCGACGTGCCGTTCACCGTGCTGTTGATGGTGAAGTACGGCTCGGTGGTCGCGGAGTAGTTGGCGGTGTTGACGATGAAGCCGTCCACGCTGTCCACACCGGCGGTCGCGCCCGCCACGGTGTTGTAGAACACGTTGACCGACGGGTTGAAGTTCGAGTCCCAGCCGATCCAGGCGTGGTGGGCGGCGTCGATGTAGGTGTAGACGTTGGTGATGGCGTGCAGCTTGTTCAGCGCGTAGCGGACGCCGTCGACGTAGGCGCCGGTCGAGTTGGCCTCGGCGCACTTGGCGAAGCTGAGGTTGGTGACCAGGTTGGGCAGGGAGTCGGGCTCGATGATCGTGACGATGCGCAGGTTCGCGTACGCGGGGTCGCTCATGATCGCCGCGATCGGGTCGATGTACTCGGTCTTGTAGCGGTTGAGCCCGTTCTCGGCGACGAGCAGCTCGCCGTTGGAGGCCAGCGCCGAGCAGTCGCGGTTGGGCAGGTCGTAGATGACGAACTGCACGGTCAGCGGCGCGGAGCCGTTGGCGGCGTCCTGCTGGACGGCCGCGTCCAGGTGGGCGCGGAGGCCCATGGCGGAGGAGGAGCCGGCGATGGCCGCGATGCGGTCCAGCCACACGGCCGTGGAGGTGTTGGCCACCGCGGAGCCGCCGGGCTCGGCCTGGGCCTTGGCCTTCCAGTCAGGGTTGACGTAGCCGGTCGCGCCGGAGTACGGGTTCTCGACGTGGCCGCCGGGGGTGCTGCCGCCGTCGTTGTCGGCCTCGGTGGCGGTGACCGTCTTGGAGGTCAGGCCGGTCGAGGCGACGGTGATCGGACGGGTGCCGTTGGCCGTGTCGGAGTCCTCAGAGGCGGCCAGGGTGACCGTCTGCGGGGTGTTCCAGTTGGACGGCGTGAAGGTGAGGCTGGCGCCGCTGGAGACGGTGATGTTGGTGTCGCCGCTGCCCGCCGTCGAGGTGACGGTCACGTTGGAGGTCGGGGCGGCGGCCAGGCGTACGGTGTAGGTGGCGGTGGCGCCCTCCGGCACGGTCACCGAGGCCGGCGTGACGATGATCGCCTGCTCCACCACGGCGTCGTCGTCCACCTCGGTGGCGCTGACCGTGGCCGGGGTGACGCCCGTGCCGCCGACGGTGAAGGAGGCCGTGCCCGCGGTGGTGTCGGAGTCCTGCGCCGCGGCCAGGGTGACCGTCTGGGCGGTGTTCCAGTTGGACGGCGTGAAGGTCAGCGAGCCGCCCGAGCTGACGGACAGGTCCGTGTCACCGCTGGCCCGCGTCGTGGTGACGGTCACGTTCGCGGACGGCGCGGAGGAGAGCTTGGCCGTGAACGTGGCCGTGCCGCCCTCGTTCACCGCGACCGAGCTGGCCGAGGTGACCACGGACGGGGTGGTCGGGTTACCGCCGCCGCAGGTGGTGCCGTTCACGCTGAAGCTGGTCGGGTTCGGGTTGCTGCCCGTCCAGGTGCCGTTGAACCCAATCGAGACGGAGCCGCCGGTCGAGAGGCTGCCGTTGTACGGCATGTTGGTCCCGGTGACCCGGGTGCCGGACTGGCTCCAGTTGGCGCCCCAGCCGGTGGGGGTGTACTTCTGGCCCGTGGTGGGGTAGTCGAAGGCCAGCGACCATGAGGTGACCGGGTCGCCGGTGTTCTTCAACGTGATGCTCGCGGTGAAACCGCCCTGCCCAGGGCTGCTGGTCCACGAGTTGGCAGAGTAGGTCACGTCGCAGCCGACCGCGGCGTTGGCGGCCGTGCTCTGGCCGGCGACGAGCCCTAAGGCCGCGACACTCGCGGCGGTCACGGTCACGGCCCATTTGCGGAGGCCGCGTTGGAGTCTCACGAGCGATCATCTCCAGTGTTAGAGGGCTGGGAGCGCTCCCATGGTCTGCCTCAGTCGCATCCGTGTACAGCGGGCGCCACTTCCCAAGGTGTCCGCCGCCCCACATGCTCGTTGAATGGCCCGGAACGTGGATGAAACTTTCATGCCGGGCAGCCTGGTGAGAGGAAACACGAGGGTTACCGGACCGCCATTCCGTTGACATACGCGTGAGGGCACCCACAATCCCGTTTGGGAGCGCTCCCACTCCTCTAATCCCATGGAGATCCCGTGAAGTACAGACCTCCTTCCCTCCTCACCCGCTTATCGAGGCGGCTCGCCGTGGCCACGACGCTCGTCCTCGTGGCGGGCGCGACCGCGGCCGTGGCGGCCAGTCCGGCACAGGCGGCGGTGGCGTGCGACGTGACGTACGCGGCCAACTCGTGGACGAGCAGCCCTGGTCAGGGCGGTTTCACGGCGAGCATCACGTTGAAGAACACCGGTGATCCCATTACGTCCTGGTCGCTGGCCTTCGACTACCCCACCACGGGTCAGAAGTACACCCCGACGGGTTGGGGCGCCAACTGGAGCCAGTCGGGCACCCGGGTCACCGGGACGAACATGCCGTACAACGGCAGCCTGAGCACGGGCGGCTCCGTCTCCATCGGCTTCAACGGCACGTGGACGGGCAGCAACCCGAATCCGACCAGCTTCAGCGTGAACGGCACCACCTGTGGCGGCGTCGGGAACAACACCCCGCCCACCGTGTCGCTGACCTCGCCGACCGCGGGCCAGACGTTCACCGCCCCGGCCACCGTGCCGATCGCGGCGAACGCCTCCGACGCCGACGGCACGATTTCCAAGGTCGACTTCTACCAGGGCTCCACGCTGCTCGGCACCGACACCTCGGCGCCGTACAGCTACAGCTGGACGAACGTGGCGGCCGGCAGCTACTCGATCACCGCGAAGGCCACCGACAACGGCGGCGCTACCACCACCTCGTCGCCTGTCGGCATCACGGTCTCGCAGAACACGGGTCCGGCGCTCGTCGTGAGCCCGACGACCCTGTCCGTGCCGGAGGCGGGCACCGCGAGCTTCGGCGTGAAGCTGTCGCAGGCGCCCTCGGCCAACGTGACCGTCACCACGGCGCGCGCCAGCGGCGACACCGACCTCACGGTCTCGGGCGGCGCCAGCCTGACCTTCACGCCGTCCAACTGGAACACCGCGCAGAACGTCACGCTGGCGGCGGCCAACGACAGCGACACCACCAGCGGCTCCGCCGTCTTCAGGGTGAGCGCCACCGGCTACACCGCGGTCGACGTGACCGCCAGCGAGGCGGACGACGACGTCGGCGGCAACAACACCTACGTCCAGCGCTTCGTCGAGATGTACAACGAGATCCACGACCCGGCCAACGGCTACTTCTCGCCCGAGGGCGTGCCCTACCACTCGATCGAGACGTTCATGGTGGAGGCGCCGGACCACGGCCACGAGACCACGTCCGAGGCCTACAGCTACTACCTGTGGCTGGAGGCGGCGTACGGGCAGGCCACCGGCGACTGGTCGAAGTTCAACAACGCCTGGGCCTCGATGGAGAAGTACATCATCCCGGCCACGGCCGACCAGCCGACGAACTCCTTCTACACGCCGAACAAGCCGGCCACGTACGCGCCGGAGTCCAACCAGATCAGCAACTACCCGAGCCCGCTGGACACCGGCGTGACCCCGGGCACCGACCCGATCGCGAACGAGCTGCAGAGCGCGTACGGCACCCGTGACATCTACGGCATGCACTGGCTGCTCGACGTCGACAACACCTACGGCTTCGGCCGCTGCAACGACGGCACCACCAAGCCCGCCTACATCAACACCTACCAGCGCGGTCCCGAGGAGTCGGTCTTCGAGACCATCCCGCAGCCGTCCTGCGACATGATGAAGTTCGGCGGTCCCAACGGCTACCTGGACCTGTTCATCAAGGACAGCTCCTACGCCAAGCAGTGGAGGTACACCAACGCCCCCGACGCCGACGCGCGCGCCGTGCAGGCCGCGTACTGGGCGGAGACGTGGGCCAAGGCCCAGGGCAAGGACTCGCAGATCTCCGCGTCGGTCGCCAAGGCCGCGAAGATGGGCGACTACCTGCGCTACGCGATGTACGACAAGTACTTCAAGAAGCCCGGCTGCACGAGCCCCTCGTGCGCGCCCGGCACCGGCAAGGACGCCTCCAACTACCTGCTGAGCTGGTACTACGCCTGGGGCGGCGCGACCGACTCCAACGCCGGTTGGGCGTGGCGCATCGGCTCGAGCCACAACCACTCCGGCTACCAGAACCCGCTCGCGGCCTGGGCGCTGGCCAACGTGGCGGAGCTGAAGCCGAAGAGCAGCACCGGAGCGGCGGACTGGAGCACCAGCCTCACCAGGCAGCTGCAGTTCTACGGCTGGCTGCAGTCGGCCGAGGGCGCCATCGCCGGTGGCGCGACCAACAGCTGGGAGGGCCACTACGCGACGCCGCCGGCCGGTCTGCCGAAGTTCCACGGCCTGACCTACGACTGGCAGCCCGTCTACCACGACCCGCCGTCGAACCAGTGGTTCGGCTTCCAGGCGTGGACGATGGAGCGGGTGGCCGAGCTCTACTACGCCTCCGGCAACGCCGACGCGAAGGCGCTGCTCGACAAGTGGGTCACCTGGGCCATGAACAACACCACCATCAACGCGGACGGCACGTACCAGATCCCGTCCACGCTGAAGTGGACCGGCCAGCCCGCGGGCGACTTCACCGCCACCTCCGGGATGCCCCCGGCCAACCCCGGCCTGCACGTGACGATCGCCGACTACACCAATGACGTGGGTGTGGCGGGCGCGTACGCCAAGGCGCTCATGTACTACGCGGCCAAGGCGAACAACACGGCGGCCAAGAACATGGCCAAGGCGCTGCTCGACGGCGTGTGGAAGTACCGCGACACCAAGGGCGTGTCGGTCCCCGAGACCAAGACCGACTACAAGCGCATCGCCGACCCGGTCTACGTGCCGTCCGGCTGGAGCGGCAAGATGCCCAACGGCGACACCATCAACTCCAGCTCGACGTTCATCTCGATCAGGTCCTTCTACAAGAACGACCCCGACTGGGCGAAGGTCAACGCCTACATCAACGGCACCGGCCCCGCCCCCGTCTTCAACTATCACCGGTTCTGGGCGCAGGTGGACGTCGCCGTCGCCCTGGCCGAGTACGGACGGCTCTTCCCGTGAGAAAGGCTCTGATCGCCGTGGCGTCGCTGGCCCTGCCCCTGTGTTTCACAGGGGCAGGGCCGGCGGCCCACGCCGCCGCACCCGCCTTCGCCTACGGCGAGGCGCTGCAGAAGTCGCTCTGGTTCTACGAGGCCCAGCAGTCGGGCGACCTGCCCGACTGGAACCGCGTCTCCTGGCGCGGCGACTCGGGCATGAACGACGGCAAGGACGTGGGCGTGGACCTCACGGGTGGCTGGTACGACGCGGGCGACCACGTCAAGTTCGGCCTCCCGATGGCGGCCTCCACCACGATGCTGGCCTGGGGCGCGGTCGAGTACCGCGACGCGTACGCGAACTCCGGCCAGCTCACGCACCTGCTCAACAACCTCAAGTACGTCAACGACTACTTCGTCAAGGCGCACCCGTCGCCGAACGTGCTCTACGGGCAGGTCGGCAACGGCGGCACGGACCACGCCTGGTGGGGCCCGGCCGAGGCCATGCAGATGGCGCGGCCCGCGTACAAGATCGACGCACGTTCCCCATCACCGACTACGGCGCCAAGCCGGACAACTCCACCGACTGCACGCCCGCCTTCCGCTCCGCCATCGCCGCCTGCAACGCGGCCGGCGGCGGCACCGTGCTCGTCCCCGGCACCGGCAAGTTCCGCACCGGCCAGATCCATCTGCTGTCCGGCGTGCGGCTGCACGTCGAGGCCGGCGGCACGATCCGGTTCAGATCGGACGCGGGCTCGTACCTGCCGAACGTCTACACCCGCTGGCAGGGGATCGAGTGCTACAACTACTCGCCCTTCATCTACGCCAGGAACCAGACCGACATCGCCCTGACCGGGACCGGCACGATCGACGGGAACGCGGCGGCCGGGCCATGGTCCGGCTTCGACGACCAGCGCGGCCCCGACTGGGACCGGTTGCAGCAGCTGGCCGTGGACGGCGTGCCGGTCGAGCAGCGGCAGTTCGGCGACGGCCACTACCTCAAGCCGAGCATGATCCAGTTCTACGGCTGCCGGAACATCCTCGTCGAGGACCTGGACATCCGGAACCCCGCGATGTGGACCATCCACCCCGTCTTATCCCGAAATATCACGATAAGGCGGGTCAAAATCTACAGCCGGGGCGCGATGGTGGACGGCGTCGACCCCGAGTGCTCGTCCGACGTGCTCATCGAGGGCTGCACGTTCGACACCGGCGACGACGGCACGGTCATCAAGTCGGGCCGCGACACCGACGGTCGCCGCGTGGGCGTGCCGTCCACCGACATCGTCATCCGCGGCAACACGTACTACGGCCGCTGGGGCGCGATCACGGTCGGCAGCGAGATGTCCGGCGGCGTCCGCAACGTCTTCGCGGAGAACAACCGCATCCTCGCGGGCTCCTCGTACCACTCCTTCTACGCGCTCTACCTGAAGACCAACAACCGGCGCGGCGGGACGGTGGACGGCGTGCACGTCCGCAACCTGACCGGCGGCCCGTGCGACCGGGGCGGCTTCTTCATCGACATGAACTACAGCCTGACCGGCCCCGGCCAGGGCCCGATCGTCAACCCGGTCATCCAGAACATCACCGTGGACGGCCTGGACATCGCCGACTCGCCGTTCGCGATCAAGCTGTCGGGCTCGTCCGCCAGCCACATCCGCAACGTGACGATCTCCAACAGCACCTTCACCCAGATCGACACGCCCGCGCCCCAGCTCTCCAACGCGGACGACGTCGTGCTGCGCAACGTGCGTATCAACGGCGTCCTGTACGGGTCGTCTCCCGGCAACCGGTACGAGGCGGAGAACGCCACGATCTCGCAGGGCGTCGTCGAGTCCAACCACGCCGGGTTCTCCGGCACCGGGTTCGTCAACTACGACAACGTGGCGGGCTCGTACGTGGAGTTCACGGTGAACGCCGCCGCGGCAGGGCCGGCGACGCTCACCCTCCGCTACGCCAACGGCACCACGGCCGGCCGGCCGATGGACATCGCGGTCAACGGCACGGTCGTGGCGCCGGCGAAGCCCTTCGACGGCACGGGCTCCTGGACCACCTGGCAGTCCACGACCGTCTCCGCCCAGCTGGCCGCCGGCGCCAACACGGTCAGGGCGACCGCGACCACCGCCAACGGCGGCCCCAACCTCGACTACCTGGAGGTCCAGACATGAGTGTGACCCGCCGCCAGCTGGGCGCCCTGGTGGGGGCCGCGCTCCTCGCCCCCGCCGCGCGCGCCAGGCCCGCCTCGGCTGTGGCACCGGCCTGGAAGCTCATGTGGGCGCCCGATCCGGCCGCCGTGGGGCTCGGCGCGTTCGAGACGATCGAGGACGACCGCGCCGACTCCCATCCGGCGGGCCAGCCCCACATCTACGTCGAGGGCGACGCCTTCCGCTTCAATATGCACACCGTCGACCGCGACACCTCGACGGACCGGCAGCGCCAGGAGGTGACGGGCAACCGCAACCCGGACGGCTATCTGCGCTGGCTGACGGGGGAGACCTGGCGCGTCACGTACTCGATGTACATCCCGAGCTCGCTCAAGGCGACCACGACCTTCACCCACATCAGCCAGACCAAGATGCCGGGCACCGGCACCAGCCCGATCACCGTCACCTCGCTGCGCCGTGTGAACGGCGTGCAGACCATCGAGCACAAGATCTTCGAGTCCGACACGCTGGTGGGCCGCACCGAGCTGGAGCCGCTGCACGACAAGTGGATCGACGCCGAGTACGAGATCAAGATCGGTGACGGGAGCGCGGGCTCGGTGCGGTGGGTGCTGCGCAGCGGCGGCGTCACGCTCGTGGACGCGACCAAGACGGGTGACACCTTCCTCGGCGACCGGGTCCGCCCCAAGTGGGGCATCTACCGCTCGCTCGGCGACACCTCGGGCTCGCTGCAGAACTGCTACCTGCTGCTCAGGAACATGCGGGCCTACAAGCAGGTGCAGGCCGTCGCCACCCGGCTGGAGGCGGAGAACGCCACGATCTCGCAGGGCGTCGTCGAGTCCAACCACGCCGGGTTCTCCGGCACC